>NZ_CP110854.1:1652500-1897500 GCF_027594745.1 Saprospira grandis
CCAAAAACCCGCCAAAGCCTGAAACTTGCCATTATTGATATTGATATTTTGCAAACTCGGATTCTCCAACTCCGATAAAATCATCTGCGCCATATCCTGATCCAAATTATCAATATGGAAATACTGCCGCAAGGCTGTCGTCACCGCAAAAGAATGCCGCCCAACCTCAAAACCGATAGAAGGCCCCAAGGTATAACCCTCCTGATACATCCTCGCCTCATCTTTAGGCTTCTCCCGCAACTGCTGGTCCCGAAACAACTGAAAGTTTCCACTATAAGTACTATCAAATAACGGATTTTTCAACTTACTCAGGTTAAACATGCTGGTATTCAAGCCCAAATAGTTGTTGCTAATATTCACATCAAAACTAAACAGATTGATATCTTGCCGAAACCGACTATTTACAATATTGGCCGGATTTACAGAAATAGATTGTATGCCCGCATAATTACTGGCATGATAGCCCGTAGATGGCTGCGCCCAAAGCGTTAGACTCAAAAAAAAGAGTCCCAAAAAGGGTAAAATAGTTTTCATAGGGTATTGGTTTTGTTTTCCTTAAAACGAAAAATAACACTAAAAAGTGGCAATACTTTATTTTTTTGGGGCCTCCGCTGCGGCTTCGCCTTGCGGCGCTACGTTGCGGGGCTCGCAGGTCTGCTCGGCCCTTCGGCGGCTGCGCCGCCTCGGTCTGGCCTAACGGCCACCCCTCCACATCGCTAGGCCAATTTGGCCCTGCTTCGCTCCTCCCCTACAGCTCTTCCTCCTTGCTTTGCATGCTATCGGGCAATTGTCGACTATTTTGGCTTCCCAAACTCCTCAACTTATCGCTTTCATTAATCAGGCTGTTTCTTTGGTCCCGCAAATCATACAGAATTTTATCGTAGTTGTTCTGCACCGTCTTAATTTGTTTCCCCAAGCTCTCTATCTTTTCTACCCAAAGCACAAAGCGATCGTACAAACGCCCCCCCTGCCGAGCAATCTGCTGCGCATTTTCATTTTGCTGTTCTTGCCGCCAAAGCTGCGCAATGGTCCGCAAACTAACTAATAAGCTACTCGGACTCACCAAGACAATATTTTGCTGCAAAGCATCAAAAAATAATTCTTCTTCCTCCTCTAAGGCCAATAAAAAAGCAGGTTCTACGGGAATAAACAAAAGCACATAATCCAAACTGTTCAACTGCGGCAACAACTCATATTTCTTCTCACTCAAGCCCTTTATATGCTGCTTAATGGCCTGAAGATGCTCTTTTTTGGCCTTGGCCGCCGCGGCAGAACCCTCTTCGGCCTGCATATAGCGCAAATAGGCCCGCAAGCTCACCTTAGAGTCCACAATTAATTGCCGATTTTGGGGCAGCTGCACAATGAAATCTGGCTGCCGCTTCCGGCCATCAGGCGTTACAAAATGGGCCTGCGTCTTTATCATATACCGCTTACTCAAACCCGAAGCCTCAAATAAACGCTCCAAAATCTGCTCGCCCCAATTGCCCTGCAACTTGAGGTTCCCCTTCAAGGCCTGAGAAAGCTCCTTGGCCTCCTGCCCTATCGTTTGGTTTAAGCTAAACAATTGCCGAAGCTGCTCATCTAGTTGCGCCTGCTTCTGCTGACTCTGCTGGTGCATCTGTACCAAATCTTGCTCAAAGCGACGCAGTTGCTGCCCCAAGGGCTGCAACAACTGCTGCAACTGCTCCTGACTCTGTGCCTTTAGCCGCTGCCCCTTTTCTTCCAATAACTGATTGGCCATCTGCTCAAAGCGCAAATACATCTCTTCCTGCAAACGCTGCAACTCCGACTCCTGTGCCTGACTCTGCTCCCGCAACTGATCAATAAGCGGCTCTTGGGCCGATAGGGCCTTATGCAATTCTAATAACTCCTCGTTCTTTCCCCTCAACTCGGCCTCCTTTTCTTGCAATAAGGGCAACAACTGCCCCCCACTATCTGGCTGATTAGTCGGCTTTTGCCCCCTTTTCCCCCATAAATGGCCTAAAATAAAGCCCAAAATCAATCCTGGAGCAAAAAAGATTAGATATTCCATAAAAATTAGCTATTTTTGCCCTCCATTCTTTTAGTGGGCCAACCAAAGATATTAAAAATCTGAAAGCAGGCAGCAACTGGCCCTCATCTAGCACAATTTTGCAATAAAAAAGGCTCCTTTCTTATTGGGAGTTAGATATTTTATTATCTTTGCCTCGCTTTATAGATAAAAAACGCTATCAATTATATTTTTGAGATGAAAAACTTGATTCAGTACGTAGAAGAGCAGACAGCCAGAGAGATGAGCCAGTTCGATTATTTCAAGGCTGGTGATACTGTGTCTGTCACTTATAAAATCATTGAAGGTCAAAAAGAACGGGAACAAACTTTCCGTGGCACCATTATCCAAGTTAAAGGAACTGGTGTTACTAAAACTTTCACGATCCGCAAAATCTCGCACGGTGTAGGCATCGAGCGTATCTTCCCTTTCAACTGCCCCACTTTGGTGAGCATCGTGAACCACCAAAAAGGCCGCGTTCGTCGCGCTCGCCTTTACTACCTTCGCAATGCTATCGGAAAAGCTGGCCGCGTGAAAGAGAAAACTTTTGTTAAGCGTCAAACCGCTGAAGATAAAGGTCGTAAGTATAGCTGGACCTTCGGAAACAAATAAGAAGTTTTTCTACTCAAGACTTACTATATCAAAGGATTGTTGACTAATTTAGTCAGCAATCCTTTTTCTGTTCTCTTTACAGAACCAATACCTATAAGCCCAATAGAATGAACATTAGCTCCCATAAACAACCCCCTAACCTACTTATTGAAAAGAAATGGGATAAACAACCTAAACTCTTTGTCTTGGGCTTCCTTTTTTCTAGCTGCCCCTTCCTCCTGCTTTATCTCCCCTTTGCAGAAAATGACCTCCTCAGCCTTGTTTATTTCTTTATCGCTATTTTTCTTGCTATTGGCGGACTTTGCCTCTACCTCGGCTTTGCTCATCGCCTCAACCGTAGCTTTATTCTAATAGAAAAAAACCAGCTCTCTAGCTGGAGCAGCCCTCTGCCACTAAGCCCTAAACAGCTCGTTCTCCGCAAGAATGTTCAGCAGGTATATATTCTCCCCAAAGGCCAAATAGAAAGCGGCCATTTTATCCTTGCCTACCAAACAACCGATGACTGGCACCGCTTTCTGCTTGGCGACTTTCTAGGGCAAGCCCATAATTACTTTCAACTCAGCCTCCGTGAAGCCCAAAAACTAGAACAACTCATCGAAGAGTTTTGGGAAATTGAAGATGCTCCCCTTGAAGAAGAGCTCCAAAACCAACAAAAGCGCTCTAGCCAACTGGAGTCGGCTAGCACTGAACCTCCTCTACAGACTTCTTTAAGCGAGCTGGTCCAAAACCAGAACTACCCCCTCACTATTGACCTCCAAGAAAATGAGCTCTTTATCCTTAAAACAAGCCCCAAAGATCAACTGCCTATTTTTGCCTATTTTGGATGGGCCTTTGGCCTTATTGGCGTCTTTTCACTACTAGTTGTGACCGGCTTCCTTCTGCAAGCTTCTCTTAGCAACCTGCTTCCTTTTCTCATCCTAATTTTACCCCTCACCTTTATCGCTGTAGCCATAACTCTTCTCCGAAAAAACAAACAGGATAAACAAATCAGCCTCCAAATTCATCTTAGCCAAGATAGCCTGAGGGTTCGATACAATGGACAAAAAAGAAAGCAAGAATTATCCATCCCCAAAACACAAATTCAAGCCATACTTCCCGACCAACGATCTGGCTACTTTGTTTATGATCGTCAAGGAGGAGGAGAAAGGGTTTCTCATGAGGAGTATTTCCTCAGCCTTCTCCTTAAGAATCAAGAATACCAAGAAGTTCACGCCCCTTTGGCCCTATCCATCAGCAAAGAAGAAAGCCAGTTTTTAGCCCAATTGCTACAACAGGCCTTATATCAACTCTAACGCTACCCTCATGAATATTCAAAAAACAAATGAAGGCTACCTCATTAGCAACCCCTGGAGCCGCTTCTCAGGCATTGGCCTCCTCATTTTTGGCCTTATCTGGACCAGCTTCAGCAGCTTTTTCCTATATATAGCCAATAGCCAACTAAAGGATAAGTTTTCGGCCCTAGATCTCCCCTTTATTATTATGCCTAGCTTTTTTATCCTCATTGGTATTGGCCTGCTTTATACAGCCCTCGGCAATATCCTGAACACCACCAAACTGCAGCTCTCCAAGGATGAACTCCTTATCTCTAGCGGCCCTATCCCCTGCTTTAATAAAAAACGAATCTGGAAAAATCAGGTCCAACAGATTTTTATCATCGACTCTGCTAAGCAAAATAGCAAGGGAGTACTGCCCGCCTATCTCAACCAAGATGGCCAACGCCAATACCTTTTTGGCCAAACCTTCAGCCTGCCCAACCCCTGCTTTTTAACCCTAGAAGAAGCCCAAACCCTAGAAGAGCTCATCGAAGATTTTTGGGGCATCCAAGATGCTCCCGTTAAAAATGAGTTGCCCAAACACAGTCCAAATACAGAGATAAAAGAGTTTCCCTACTTTCTGGAAGAAGATGCAAGCGAAAAGAGCCCAGAAATGGAAAGAGCAAACAGCCCTCAAAGCTTCTCTGACCTGCAGAAATTACTAAAAGCTCGCCCCAATAGCATCCTTACCGACTTTAATCAAGATGGCCTCTTTTTGGTCAAAAGCTGGTATAACCCTATTGGCTATTTTCACTTGATTTTTGGCCTTATCTGGACTGGCATCACGGGCAATATTGCCTTTTTTCTCTTCCAGCTTTATCTAGAACAACCCCATAGCATTACACTCTTCGCCATTGCTTTTCTCATGATTTTTGTCGCTGTTGGCCTCTGGCTCCTTCGCCGTGCCCTGATCAACCTTGTCAATAGTAGCCAGTTTCAGCTAAATACCGATTTCTTCAGCCTCAGACACCGCCCTTTCCGAGCTGGCAAAAAAATCCGTATCCCTATCCAAGATATTGAATACTGGGACTTTGTAGAGGAAAAAGTAGTTAACAAAACAAAGAATGGAACCTCTATAAGCTATATTTACCCCATTTCGGTCCAACTCCGAAATGGAGAACGCCAACAGCTATTTGATGCTAGCCTACTCTCCATTTCTCAAGAAGAAAGCGAATATCTGGTCCAGGTTTTTAATAGCGCCCTGCAGCAAGTTCGTGGCAATGAACAGGAATTTTAGCGCAGCTATACCGCCTTTGGCCTAGCGATGTGCAGCAGTGGCCGAAGGCCAGACCGAGGAGCAAAGCGACGAAGGGCCGAGCAGACCTGCGAGCTGCGAAACGTAGCGCCTGCCGCAGGCAGGAGGCCCCAAAAGAAAATAACTACTCCTCCTCTTCTTCGGCAGTTTCTCTTTTGCCCACAATTGGGCCATAATAGGCTCCCAAAATGCCCGCAGACAAGCCCAAAAAGCCCATAAAAATGAGGAAGCTAAATACCACTTGGCCCTTTTCATGAAAAAAAGGCAGGCTAAATAAGGCCAAAAACCCCAGCCGAAAAAGCGTATTGCTAATGCCAAAAATGCTATTGGCCCGACCAATCACCTGATTGGGCACCACCTCAAACAAATAAGAAACCCGAATCACACGCACCCCCGCATTGGTTAGGCCCAAGAGCAAACTCACGGC
Organism: Saprospira grandis; assembly: GCF_027594745.1. Taxonomy (NCBI): domain Bacteria; kingdom Pseudomonadati; phylum Bacteroidota; class Saprospiria; order Saprospirales; family Saprospiraceae; genus Saprospira; species Saprospira grandis. Next base: position 1,658,137 of record NZ_CP110854.1, read on the forward strand.
CCAAAAGACCCCAACAGAGTAAAACGAAAACATCGCCCCATACTCTAAAAGCGTAATGAGCGTGAGCAAAATAATCGCCGATAAAAAGCTAAAGCCCTTGAAAATGCGCTGTATGGCCAAACCCGCCAAAACGGCCCCTACCGAATAGAGTACCTCCGAAATGGCAAAAATACTAGCCACACTATCGCCCTCTCCCGCCAAACACTGCTTGACATAAGTGGGCGAAAGCTCAAAAACATGCAAAAGAACCGTAATAAATACGGCATGGGTCAAGACCCCAAACAAAAAGACATAGGGCTCGCCCTTTAGGTAATCCCAACCAATCTTGAGGCGTTGCCAAAGGCTGCCCTTCTCGGCTTCTCTTAGGGTAAGCGACTCGAACTTCATGAAAAAGATAATCAGTAGGCCCAAGACATAAGTACTGGCATCTAGGGCAAATATTTGAGGGAGCTCCCAGGCCTCAAAACCCCAATAATCCGCCATTTCGGGGTCCAAGAGCACCGCCGCCGCCCCCCAGCCAAAGCCGAGGCCAACTGCCCCTGTACCTCTAACAAAGAGGCAATTTTGCTATAATGCTCCCGCTCCGTAATTTCCTGCATAAAGGCATAAAAACAGAGATAATGCAGACTGTAATTCCAGAAGGTCAAGGCAAAAGCCCCCACCGCAATATAGTTGTTCAGCCCTTGGCTAAACCCTAAAGCCGATAAGGCCGCCAAAGCCAAGGCCATAAAGGCCATCAAGACTAAAAATAGCTTTTTTCGGTCGTGCTTATCTACCAAACTGCCCGCATAAGGCGCCCAAAATAAGGTCACCAAAGTAATTAGGGTATAGGCCAAGCCAAACCAAGCCGACTGACCGCTTTCGGCAAAGTAAAGCGGCACCGCTATCATACTAATGCCCTGGGCCACCCCCGAAATAAAATTGGCCCCTAATAATAATCGAATAGCAGATTTGTTTCTCAAAGCTTTTCTATTTTGTTGCCCCCAAAGGTCCTGAAAAATTAGAGGACTAGCTGCCCCCAGCCTTTAATCTTTTCCTAAGAAATTTGCCCCCAACTCCCCCGCCCTTTCCTTGCTTTCCAGCCAATTGAATATGAGTTCTTCAACAACTTGATTATCTTTGTGCCCTAAAATAATATCATGCGAGAAGAAAACTATACCGTTATCCATGAGGATAACCACCTGATTGCCCTAAATAAACCCGCGGGCTGGTTGGTCCAAGGCGACCAAACTGGCGACCGCCCCCTCTCTGAATATGCCAAAGACTATATCAAGTTCCGATACCAAAAACCAGGCGCCGTTTTTCTAGGTGTAATTCACCGTATCGACCGCCCCGTTAGCGGTACGGTCCTCTTTGCCCGCACCTCTAAGGGCCTCGAAAGAATGAATAAGCTCTTCAAGGAAAGAGCGGTCCAAAAACGCTACCTCGCAATCGTAGAAAAACGCCCCGAGGAGCTATCGGGCACCCTCTTGCATTTTATCGCCAAAGATAAAGAACGCAATATCGTTTCGGTCTCTAATACCGCCCGAAATAAACATTATAAGTTCGCTAAACTCGACTACCGCCTGCTTGGTGGCATCGGAGAGCACCATTTGCTAGAGGTGATTCCACACACGGGCCGCCCCCACCAAATCCGCGCACAACTCGCCCGCATGGGCTGCCCTATCCGTGGCGATGTGAAGTATGGCGCAAAAAATAAAAACAAAGATGGCCGCATTCACCTTCATGCCGCCAGCCTTTCGTTTATTCACCCCGTCAAAAAAGAAGCAATCGATATTTGGGCCCCTATCCCCAATGAGCAGATCTGGAAACTCTTCCAAGATGCCCTAGGCGAAATGCCCGACTATAAAAATGTCATTATCTAAACAGCAAAACAAACCACTATGGAGCAGGTAAAAGCCGTTAATGTGCAAGAACTCAAACGGATGCAAGACGATCAATTCGATTTCCAACTCATCGACCTTCGAGAGGCCGATGAACTCGAGATTTGCCATATCAATGGGACGCATATCCCCCTAGGAGAAATTGATGTCCGCGCCCAAGAAATTGCCCGCGATAAACCCGTGGTTTTGCACTGCAAAACAGGCCGCCGCTCCTATATGGCCGCCCTCTTCCTACAACAACAACACGGTTTCGATAACCTCTATAGCCTAGATGGGGGCATTATCGCCTACGCCAAGGAGATCGATCCCAATATGACCGCTTATTAAATTATTTTTTGGGGCCTCCGCCTCGCTTCGCTCGTCGGCGCTACGTTTCGCAGCTCGCAAGTCTGCTCGGCCCTGCGCCGCCAAAGGCGGCTGGGTCTGGCCCTTGCGGGCCACTGCTGCACATCGCTAGGCCGAGGCCCAAGCCTGGCCCCTCCCCTGCCCCTATTTTATCATTTACTACCTAAATCGTAGTCATGCCTCAAGAAGTAGAAATTAGCATTTTGCCCCAAGAACTGGAGCAAGAGGCCCTGATCGAGAAAAAATTGCGCAAAAAGTTGCGCTGGCCCAAAAACCAAGAATTGGCCCATTGGTATATCCGCCGAAGAAGCCTAGACGCTAGAGGGCGGCAGCCACTTTTCCGCCTCCGTATTGTCGCCTATAAAACGGGAGAGCTTGTTCCCGAAACGCCTTCTATTATTGCGGCCTTGCCGCAGGTCCAAAATCGCCCCCAAGTCTTAATCGTTGGGGCAGGGCCCGCAGGCTACTTTGCCGCCCTAGAACTTATTGAGCTTGGCCTAAAACCCATTATCCTCGAAAGAGGAAAAGATGTGCGGGCCCGCCGCCGCGACCTTCGGGCCATTCAGCAGTTTGGCGAGGTAAACCCACATTCTAATTACTGCTTTGGCGAAGGTGGAGCCGGTACTTATTCTGACGGAAAACTCTATACTCGTTCCAAAAAAAGAGGAAGCATAGAAAAATCCTTGCGCTTGTTTGTAGAACATGGCGCCCCCAGCGATATTCTCATTGATGCCCACCCGCATATTGGCTCCAACAAACTGCCCAAGGTAGTGGCCGCCATGCGAGAGACCATAGAAAGCAAGGGCGGAGAAATCCATTTTGAGGCTTGGGTCACCGACTTTCTGATTGAGGAGAAACAGGGCCAAAGAAGCCTAAAAGGCTTGCGCACCGCTGATGGCAAAGAATGGTGGGGCCAAGGCGTTATTTTAGCTACGGGCCATTCGGCCAGAGATATCTTCCGTTTATTGGACCAAAAAAAGGTGGCCATTGAGGCCAAACCCTTTGCCCTTGGCGTGCGGATAGAACACCCTCAGGCCCTAATCGATGAATTGCAATATGGCATAAAAGAGCGGCCCAAAGAACTGCCTGCTTCTAGCTATAGCCTAGTTTGCCAGGTAGAAAACCGAGGCGTATTCTCCTTTTGTATGTGTCCGGGCGGATTGATTGTGCCCGCTTCTACGGCCCCAGGCGAATTAGTCGTCAATGGGATGTCGATGTCTAGACGAGACTCTCCTTTTGCCAATTCGGGCATGGTGGTCGCCGTAGATATGGAAGACTTGAAAGAGTATGCGCATTTAGGTCCATTTGCGGCCATGAGCTTTCAGCAAGAGGTAGAACAAGCCCTATTTCGGGCGGGAGATGGGAGCCAGGCGGCGCCAGCTCAGCGCCTTACCGACTTTGTCAAGGGGAAAACCTCTAGTAGCTTGCCCAAAACCTCTTACATCCCTGGAATTTACTCGGCCCGTTTGGACCAATTGCTTCCTGCGGGAATTAGCCGTCGTTTGCAGCTTGGTTTGCAACAGATGGGCAAAAAAATGCGGGGTTATTATACCGAAGAAGCCCAATTAATTGGGGTAGAGAGTAGAACCAGCTCCCCTATTCGGATACCGAGAGAGCCAGATAGCTGCATGCATCCAGAACTAGCGGCCCTATTTCCCTGTGGAGAGGGAGCGGGTTATGCGGGCGGCATCATTTCGGCAGCTATGGATGGGCAGAAAGTGGCCCAAGCTTTGGCCAAATGGATAGCGGCCCAATAATTTTGCGGTGGACAGGGCGCGGAGCGCCCGCAGGCCTAGGGGCCTGAAATGGTGCGGCGCAGCCGCAGACCAAGGAGCCGAAGGCGAGGCAGGGCCGAGCAGACCTGCGAGCCATGCAAGGGCCCGGCCGCCGAAGGCGGCAGGCCCCAAAAAACAATATAAAACAAAAACAGATGGGACTATTTAGCAACCCTTTGAAGAACCCCAAAGTCTTGGAAATGGTCTTTGGGAAGGCCCAAGAGGAATTAAACGAGGCCTTAATTTATCGGAAAAAGCAATTTGAGGACCCCAACCTATATATGTGGGTGGAAGTAGAACAGGGCCTGCCCTTTGTTTGTCTGCGCAACTTGGCGGGAGAAAACTTGGTCCGGATGACCGCCCAGCAACTGCTGCAAGACGAGGCCATACAGCAACAGCTCAAAAAGATTCCGTCCCTTGTGCGGCCCTTTATTAAGTGGGATGTTGTCTTGCCAAAAATGAATGCCATCTTAGTTCGCCAATTGGGGACCGACAAAAACATCAAGGTAACAGAAGGGCCAAAAAAAGCCATTGTAGACCTTTGGGAAGCAGGCGAAGAGCGGCAAAAAAACATCTCCTTGACCGAAATATTTTTGTAGAAAAACAATCTTTTAGAGAAGAATTGCGTAAAAGAATAAAAAAGCGGAGGTGCAAAAGGCAGCTTGGCAAGTAGTTTGCCCAATAAAAAAAACCAATACAAGACAAGCCCTTCATTTATTCATCACCAACTTTTATCTCTACATACATGCAAAAATTAGCATTTCTATTTCTTTTCCTAAGTTTTGGTTTTGGCGCAGTACAGGCGCAGAAAACTCAGGCAACAGAAAAAAACCTAATTAAGACCTTGGACCCCGAGGGTGCCGAAAACATCAGCTTTAAGTTTAACTTTGAAGAGCTAGACCTAGAGCCCTGGGATCAAAGTAGCTTGCGCATTCGTCTTTTGGTGCACTCTAACTATCCAGAATCAATCATGAAAGAGCTGCTCAAGGCGGGTCGTTATGAAATGCAAGGTTTATTGGATGGAGACACTTACTATATCACGATGCCAAATTTGGATAAGATGATTACGGTTGGTAACTTGTTATTGGAGGAAAAGATCTTTGTATCGGTACAAACGCCCGGCTACTTTCAGAAAGAAGGCAAAACCATTAAGAAAAAGCTAGATCCGGCTTTGGTGGTTAATGCTAGAGGAAATCAGGCTGCTTTGAAAAAGATGCGCCAGATTAAGGAAGACATTGAGGACAAAGTGGAAGTAGAATTTGTTTGGATTGGCGTGAATGAGCAATCAGCTGCCAAAGCCAATATGAAAGACCGCTTTAAGAAGAAAGATGAAAAGACCAAAAGCCGCGTGCATGGTCTATCTGAAGAGGAGCCTGTTGGGGCTAGCCGTCGTGGAACGATGCAGCCTAACATGACTGCTGAAGAATTTAAAAGCCAATATGGAGGAATTTGGATTTTGGTAGAAGACGAACTCGACTACAGATAGCCATTCCCTCTGCTCTTATTTTTATTTTGATTACAAAACACACAATCATGAGAATCTCTGCCTTTATTGCTCTATTTATGTCTTTTGCTTTTTTGGTTCAGGCCCAAGACAATAGCGAAAAAACCTTGGTAAAAACCCTAATGCCCGAAGAAAGCTCGGAAGTGGTTTTTGAAACCAAAAATGCCACTATTGGCGCCGAACCTTGGGACCAGAAAGGAATGCGCGTAGAAATCGAAGTTATTTCTAATATGCCTGTTTCTGTATTGGAGCAATTGGTAAAAGCGGGCCGTTATGAGCTCGAAGGTCGCACAGAAGATGGTATTTTCTATGTGAATGCGCCTAAGATGGAAAAGCAGGTTACTGTTCGTGGTAAGTTGTTGGAAGAAGTGATCAACTTCAATGTAAAAACACCTGGCTACTACGTACTTAGCGAAAACCGCCTCATGCCTGATGCAGGTCTAGCCGCTCGTGGTAACATGAAGCGCAACATTGAGACTGTTATCGTAATCAAGCCTGTTCTTAAAACAACACTTAAGTCTGATGCTCAGATTGAACTCAAAACTGGTGATATCAAAATCGGTGATGAGATCATTGAGATCGAGTAAGTTAATATAGACGCTAAATTTTAGCCCTAGTTCTTTAAAGAACTAGGGCTTTTTTTATGCTGCTTATTGCTCTTCTTTTCCTTGGGCCATAAAATGCGGATTATGCAAATCGGCCTTATTGTAGCGCAGAGGTTTTCGGCTCTCCCAATCGAGGATTTGGCCCCCAGCTTCTTGCAGGATAATTTGAGGAGCGGCAGTATCCCATTCCATAGTGGGGCCTAAGCGGGGGTAAATATCGGCTTGGCCTTGGGCTAGGGCCATAAACTTTAGGGCGCTGCCTTTGGCCATAAATTGCGGCTGATTTAGAGACTGAATATAGGCCTCTGTAGCAGGCCGAAGATGTGAGCGAGAGCCCAAAACCCGCAGCCCCTCTTGTTCAAAAGAGAAACTGCTGGCCCAAATCCGTTTATACTCGCCTTTGTCTAGCAAATAAGCCCCCTCTCCTTTTTGTGCCCAATATACATCCTGATTTAGGGGGGCATAGAGCAAGCCAAAAATAACCTCGCCCCGCTCAACCAAAGCGATGTTAATGGCAAACTCTCCATTTCGGTTGACAAACTCTCTGGTCCCATCCAAAGGATCAATCAGCCAGCAATAGCGGTAATCTTTACGCTCCTCATAGGGCGCGATCTGCTCTTCTTCCGAGATGATCGGAATTTCTGGCCAATGGCAAGCCAAGGCCTGGCAAATAATAGCATTCGAGCGCTGATCTGCCAAAGTCAAAGGGCTATCATCTGCTTTTTGCTCTAGCTGCCAATTGGCCGTAGGCTGCTCATAGACTTGCATAATAGCTTGCCCTGCCTCTTGGGCAATTTTTTGAATCAACTGGATGTCAGAAAGGCTTAGCGCAATCATTTTCTCTATAGTTTAATGTAAATCATCTTCTTCCTCTAGGGCTGGATTACCCACCCCATCCTGTAAAGCTGGCGCACTAAAACTAAGGGGATCCTGCCCATAGGTCTTTACCAAAAACTCATAGACCTCAGGAAACTCTCCCTTAAAGGCCTCAGGATAAGTAAAAAAGTGCTCAGAAGCCAACTCAAAGAGCTCAAAGTCTGGCAAACCCGTATACTCTAGGCTATAGCCCACCTTAAACTGACGCAAAACATGCAGCCGAGCCAAAAAGTCCATGCGGTCCCCTATCGGTAAATCTTCATCATGAATATGATGCTCGGCCTTAAAGGCTTTGGCAAAGCCATACAAACAAACATCATAATACTGATGCGGAGCCTTTAGCCCTCGGATAAACATATTGACCGAAATGAACAAGCTGCTAAATGGCTCTTCTTCCTCAAATTCTACCGCATGAATCTTCTCATTGATTTTAGGCGTGATGAAGGTCCGAGGAAATAATACAATCATCCCCAACTTAGGAAAAAACTCTTTCTGAAAAGCCTTGCCCATCGTCATCTGAATGGCCCGAGCAGATACCAATAGCTGTATATCACCAGGCAGCTTCTCCGCCCCTCTCATCTGAAACTGCTTTTGCATTCTAAAAATACTTAAGCGCTGCTCAAAAAAGCGCTTGTGCTCTGCCCCCAAATTACGGTAATAAGGAAAAAACTGCCCCAATATATCTTGCTCTACCTTGGCCAATCCCGGAGGATGCTTTACCGCCCACCACTCGTAAATTCCTCTACGAATTAAGTAGGTGCCCACAAAAATGCCTAAGGGGATCGCTCCCAACCATTTCCACTCATCAGCAATCAAGTCGTTGAGGAGTAAATAGATAAATATTAAGGTGCCAATACCAGAAGGAATCAGAAGAAGTGCTAAAATAGGCATAAGAGTAAGATGCTAGTGGACCAAATTATATTTTTATATAGCTGCTTAGATATAACATCTTTTTAAGATAATTTTGCAAGCGAGGATATTTATATCTAAGATATTTTCTAAATTTAGAACAGCAGCCCTAAAGCCGCTCTCCCCAAACAAGAAGGCCAAAAGGCCCAAATTGTTACATTCAAGCCATGATTTAGTATGCGTTTTATCGCTCTAGGCCAAAAATAATCAACCTTATGGAAATTCGTCGTCTTTTTGATATCCCTTATTATCAAGCTGCCCATTATCCCCTCCCCAAAGCTATCGGAGGCCAGCATATTAGTGGCAAAAAGTACTACTATAGTACAGAAAAAGTGCTAGAGCTCATCAATAAAGTAAGCTGGGGACTGCTGCAAATGGGCATGAAACCCGGCGATAAAATTGCCCTGATCTCTTATAATAACCGCCCAGAATGGAATATCATGGACCTGGGTATGCAGCAAATTGGGGTGATTAACGTCCCCGTCTATCCCACAATTAGCCCCGATGATTATGTCTATATCTTTAATGACTCTACCATTAAGTATGCTGTCGTTGGCCATGGCGACCTGCTCGATAAGGTCCGTACCGCCCAAAGTGATATCCCCTCTCTTCAAGCTATCTTTACCTTTGATGAGGCCGATGCCCAAGGACAAGTAGATGCCAATGGCCAAGAGGTCAGTTTCTGGGAACATATCTGGGGCGAAAACCCCAATATGGACATTATCCAAGCCCATAAGGATAAAATTAAAGCCGAAGATCTAGCGACCATTATTTATACCTCCGGAACTACAGGCAAACCCAAGGGCGTGATGCTCAGCCATAATAATATTGCCACCAATGTCCGCGATGTGCTCCCCTTTATCCCCCTTCAACCCCAAGATATCGCCCTGAGCTTCCTGCCGCTCTGCCATGTCTTTGAACGAACCGTTACTTATAGCTATATGGCCAAAGGAGCACAAATTTTCTATGCTAAGGACCTCGATACGCTCTCGGAAACCCTGCAGGATGTCCGCCCCCATTTCTTTACTACGGTCCCCCGACTCCTCGAAAAGGTCTATGAGAAAATGATGCTGAAGGTCCAAGCCGAAGGCGGCCTCAAAGAAAAAATATTTAATTGGGCCCTCGGACTAACCGAAAAGTATGATTTCGATTGGCAGGCTGCTGGCCTAGAAGCCATCAAATGGAAGATTGCCGATAAACTAGTCTTCTCTAAGGTTAGAGATCGCCTCGGTGGCCGCTTGAAAGGAATTGTAACCGGTGCCGCCGCCTGCCCCCCTCGCATGACACAACTCTTCTCCGCTGTGGGCGTCCCTATCCGTGAAGGCTATGGCCTGACCGAAACCTCTCCCGCTATTTCTATCAATATTTTTGAGCCCTACCAAGCCATGATCGGTAGCGTTGGCCCTATTCTCCCTAGCGTGCAGGTCAAAATTGATCAAGACGATAGCTATGGCCCCGGCGAAGGCGAGGTCCTGGTCAAAGGAAATTCGGTCATGATGGGCTACTACCGCAAAGAAGATAAAACCGCCGAGGTCTTCAATGAAGAAGGTTGGTTCCTCACTGGCGATATTGGCAAGATCGTAGAAAACAAAAAGGGCATCAAGTTCCTCAAAATTACCGACCGCAAAAAGGAACTACTCAAAACTTCTGGCGGAAAATATGTCGCCCCCACCCCTATCGAAAGCACGCTCAAAGAAGATCTTTTGGTGGAGCAGGTCATGGTGGTTGGCGAAAAACGCAAGTTTGTCTCGGCCCTTATTCAACCCAACTTTGAAAGCCTCAAGAATTGGTGCCAAGATAAAAATATTACCTGGACCAAGCCCGAGGAGGTCCTCGCAAACCCTAAGGTCCTCGCTTACTTCCAAGCGGTGGTCAACCGCTATAACCCCCGCTTCTCTAAGGTCGAGCAAATTAAGAAGTTCCATCTGGTCCCTACCCCCTGGGGCGTAGAAACAGGAGAACTCACGCCCACCATGAAGCTCAAAAGAAGAGTCATTTTAGCCAATTATGAAGATGCTATCGAAAAACTTTATCAGTAAATTCTTAGCCCTCAGCCTATTGCTGCTCGGCCTTACCGCCTGCCAGTCTTCTAGCGCAGACCCGCTCTATAGCCCCGAAGACTTGGCCGGAAATTGGCGCCGCATCGATAGCAATAAACCAAGCCTAGATGCTATGGAGGTAGAAGTGGAGGGTACCGATGCTTTTATTCGAGCCACCAATGGCAATAGCCCCTACTTTTTGCTCGGCCAACGCAAATGGCGCCGCATCAAACCAACCGATGGCCCCAACTTTAGCTATGAGGATAAGGGCAGCAATAATGAGTTTTATGATGGCACAATGACGCTCGATAAAAGTGGCCCTACAGATTATCTCTACCTCAATGTTAAGGTGGCTGGCAACGGCAATGGCAACAGACAAAGCTGGGAACGCTTTTAAATAAGCTCCTTTTTTGGGGCCTCCCCTGCGGCCCGATGTGCCTTGGGGCGGGCTGTGCCGCAGCTCGCAGGTCTGCTCGGCCCTGCGCCGCCTTCGGCGGCTGGGTCTGGCCCTTCGGGCCACTGCTATCCATCCCTAGGCCGCTCATCTTTCTTTTTCAGGCGGGGCAGTCTGCTTCGGCCCTAAAGGGGACAAAACTTCGGTTTTGTCCCCTTTTTTTGGCCCAGTCTACTCTGCTCACAAACATATTGCTCAACTGTTTTTATATTTATGCTGTTACTATAAATAAAACCGCCTATGCTTCAAGCGCTGCCACTCTTTCCCCTCCCCCTAATCAAAATGCCCGGCGAACTCCTCCAACTCCATATCTTTGAGCCCCGCTACCGCAAGTTACTAGAGGACCTCAAAACAGGAGAGCAGCCGCTTATCGGAATTCCCTGCACTATAGAGGAACCCGCCCAAGCAGGTCAATTAGGCTGCCTAGCCCGCCTAAAGTCTATTATTAAGACCCATCCAGATGGCCGTGCTGATATCTACCTAGAGGTCATTGATCTCATACAATTAGATAGCTATAGCCCCAAATGGCTAGACAAACCCTATCCCGGCGGTCAGGTCCAAGTACTCAATGCCCAAAATACCCGCCTTGAGGACCACTGGCTGATGCAACAGCTTCGCCTACTCAAAGCCCAACACCCCCTCGCACTTCCGCTCTCCCTACAAAATGATATGGGCGAGTTTGACCTCCTTAGCCAACTCCCTATTCAAGATAAGGCCAAACTACACTATCTACAATTGCCCCCAGCTAGCAAGGCCCGCAAAGCCTTACTCCACTATGAGGTCAAGCAGTTGGGCCTCTTACTGATGCAACAAAAGGCCGTCTATAAAGGCTTTTGCTTTAATTAAATCAACCCTTGGTCCAAATAATAAAGAGGAGCAACTACTGTAGTAGTTGCTCCTCTTTGCGGTCTTAGTGAGGGGTTCTCCTAGCCCTACAGAGGGGTTCCCATACCCCTCTGTAGGGGTCGCATAGTCCTCAGGAGGAGTCTTATACCCCCAAGCGAGGACCTATAATAGTCCTCAAGAGGACCAATGAAAATACTCTTGAGGACTTTCCTTAATCCTAGCGAGGACTTCTCCTAATCCTCAGGAGGAGGTCTTTAGGTCCTCCTGAGGACCTAAGGTAACCCTAGCGAGGACCTCTGCAAATCCTAGCGAGGACTTCTCTTGATGCTAGCGAGGACCTACAGTAGTCCTAAAGAGGACCTCTGCACCTCCTAAGGAGGACCTCTGATAATCCTCTCCCTTATTTTAGGCCCCTCTTAGCCAGAATTTACAAAAAAAAGAGCCAAAGCCCCTAGGCCTTAGCTCCTATTTAATCCTCTAGAACAGAGCAAAAATAGATAGGGCTGCTTCACTATAATGCTCCCCTATAAGGTATAGCCTAGGGCTGAGGGCCTGCGCTGGCCTTCGGCCAGCGCATCGGCTGAGGGATGGGCAGCAGTGGCGCGAAGCGCCAGACCCAGCGGGCGAAGCCCGCGCAGGGCCGAGCAGACCTGCGAGCTGCGATACAGCCCGGCCCGAAGGCCCATCGGGCCGTAGGGGCAGCCCCAAACCCTCCTCCTAACATTCAGAAAGGCCAATAGGCACCTGTACAGCCAGCCCACCCTCTGCGGTTTCCTTATACTTAAAGTTCATATCTTGGGCAGTCTCCCACATGGCCAAAATGACCTCATCTAGGGCTACTCTAGCTTGGCCCGGCTCCGTTTCTAGGGCCAAATAGGCCGCATTGATGGCCTTAATAGCCCCCATGCTATTGCGCTCGATACAAGGAATTTGGACCAGCCCCCCAATGGGGTCGCAGGTAAGGCCCAGATGGTGTTCCATGGCAATTTCGGCAGCAATTAGAGACTGCTCATAGCTACCGCCCAGGCATTCGGTCAGGGCAGCGGCGGCCATGGCCGAAGAGACCCCAATCTCGGCCTGGCAGCCGCCCATAGCTGCAGAGATGGTCGCATTGATTTTGAACAAAACCCCCACCTGTCCAGCCGTTAGAAGAAAGCGAGCGATATTCTCCTTCTTAAAATTATCGGCAAAGCAAATATAATACATCAGCACGGCGGGAATCACGCCAGAGGCCCCATTGGTAGGGGCGGTCACCACTCGGCCAAAGGCCGCATTTTCCTCATTGGCAGAGAGGGCAAAGCAGCTGACCCACTTAAAAATATCTTGATGTGCATGTTGTTTACTTCGGATCAGGCCGATCCATTCTTGGGCATTGCTATAGCTGGCTTGCTCGCCCAAGAGGCGCTGCATCATGCGATTGGCTCGGCGGTGCACCTGCAAACCACCGGGTAAGATTCCCGTTTGATGGCAACCTTTATAGACACAGGCCTTCATGACCTCCCAGATTTCCCAGGCCTGCAACAGGCTACTTTCGGCGGGCCGCCATTGCTTCTCTCGTTCCAAAACAAACTGGCTAATTGAGGCCCCATTCATCGCTTGGCAATAATTGAGAATATCCTTCGCTTTGCGGACCGAATAGCTAGTGACCAGCTCTGGAAAATCCTCCTCTTCTTGGATCGGGCCATGATCTAGGGCCGAGGCCCATTCAATAAAGCCGCCGCCCACCGAATAATAGGTTTCCTCTAGGGTTTCATTGGCCAAAAAGGCCTTCACCTTTAGTCCATTGGGGTGATAAGGCAGATTTTCGGGCCAAAACTGCAGCTCTTGTTCATAGCAAAAAGGGACCTTTATTTGGCCGCCCAGCAAAATGCGTTTACTCGCCTTAATATCTTGAATACGGGCCCCGATTAGATCGGTATCTGTTGTTTTGGGGTCCTCATTGAGCAGGCCCATCAGCACTGCAATATCGGTTCCGTGCCCAATACCCGTCTTGGCCAAAGAGCCATAAAGCTCCAGCCTAATTTGTCTTACCTTTGGCCAATTCTCGGCCCCAAGTCGTTTGTGAATAAAGTGCAGCATGGCATTCCAGGGGCCCAGCGTATGCGAGCTCGAGGGGCCAACGCCCACCTTAAACATATCAAAAACGCTTAATGAATCCTCTTGCATAGTTGTTGTTTTCTGTACAGACGAAATTACAATCTTTATTCAATTCGCCTAAGTCCCCTACTTTAAATCGCTTAAAAGTTTTGTTATTATTTATTTGGGGCTGCCCCTACGGCCCTTTGGGCCTTCGGGTCGGGCTGTGCGGGGGCTCGCAGGTCTGCTCGGCCCTGCGCTTTTTCGCTGCGCTCAAAAGCTGGGTCTGGCCTTCGGCCACCCCCTACCATCCCTCAGCCATAGGGGCGGGCTAAAGCCCTTCGCAAATTACCTCATGCTCCCCCTCTTCAAAACAGCTTAGTCTATGCCTTCTTTGCTTATATTTTTGCTTTGCCTACTCTCTACTGTTGTTGTTTATGGGCAGCAGTTTTCCTTAGCCTTTCCCTTGGATAGTTTGCCCAAGCGCTGGCTCAAGAAGCAGACTTCGCCTGAGGGGTTAACGGCTGCGGCCTTGCAGCAATACTGGCCCAAACAATTGGCGAGGCTACATCAGTTAGGTTATTTGGAGGCCCAATTGGGTCTGCCGAGGCAATTGGATAGTCAGACTTATATATTGCCAGTTATCTTGGGGCCGGTCTATCGGCTAGATGCTTTGGCCTTAGATAGCATCTCGCCTTATCAGTTGGCGGCCTTAGGGCCAAAGTATTGGGATTTGGAGGGCCGGGCTTTCTCTATGGCCCAAATTGACGAGCTAGAACTGGCCTTATTAAAATATGCCGAGCGTCATGGTTATCCCTTTGCACAGACCCATTGGCAGCTGAACAAAATAGCGGGGCAGGATATTTCGGCCCAGCTGCTATTGGACCAAGGGCCATTGATTCGCCTAGATAGTTTGGACATTCGGCGGAAGGGGAAAAAGAAAGGTCCTCCTCCTATTCGCAAGGGGTTTTTGTCTCCCTATTTGGGCCTAAAGCAGGGCCAGCTCTATGATGAGCGGAAAATACAGGCTATTCGCAAGCGGATAGCGGAGCTTCCTTTTTTGGCCCTAACGGCCGACCCCTACATTCTATTTGAGGGGAATTTGGCTCGGCCCATTTTATTTGTGCAGAAGAAAAACGCCAGTCGCTTTGATGTCATCTTTGGTCTATTGCCCAATGACAATGCGATTCCTCCAGCACCAAAATTCAAATTCACGGGGCAGGTAGACATAGAGCTCTTAAATCCCTTTGGGCGGGGGCAGCGGATTTCGGGTAAATGGCAACAATTTGAGACGGGCCGTTCGGAATTGAACCTAGCCTATTCGGCCCCTTATATCTTTAGAACGCCATTGGGTTTGGCGGGCGACTTCTCTATATATCGGAGAGACAGCACTTATATCGACATCATTGGGGAATTGGGGATTAGTTATCTATTTGATGGGAACCAGGAACTGACTGCTTTTTGGAAAAACAGCAGTACAAGCGTGCAGCAGATGGACACCTTAGCGGTTTTACAAAATCGGAAACTGCCTAATTTGGTAGATAGTCGGCAAAATATGTTGGGTTTAGCCTATCAGTTGAGGCGGGTAGATTATCGTTGGAACCCTAGGCGGGGATTTATCTTGGGGCTAGAGGGGAGTTTGGGGCAGAAAACCGTCAGGCCCAATTCGGCCATATTGAACTTAAGGGACCCTGCTGATTTGGACTTTGATTTTGGGCAGCTTTACGATAGCCTTAGTGCTGCGGCCCAATACCAACTGAGTACAGACCTACAATACTTTTTACCCTTAGCTAGTCGGCTGACTATTATGGGGCGGCATCGGATGGGCTACCTACTTGGCGCAGCAGAAAAGTATGATAATGAGTTATTTCGTTTGGGGGGGCAACAACTTTTAAGAGCCTTTGATGAACAAAGCATACTCTCTGAATATTATCATTTGGTCAGTTTAGAAGTTCGTTATATTTTGGGACAGAACAGCTACAGCTACCTATTTGGGGAGCTAGCTCAGTTTGAGCAGTCTAATAATCAACGTAAAACTTATGCTTTTGGGGCAGGATTGGCCTTAGAAACCCCAGTGGGGGTATTTGCAATAAGTTATGCTTTGGGAAACTATTGGGAAAATGCTATTTTGTTTCGGAATGCAAAAATTCATTTTGGCTACCTAAATCGCTTTTAAGTGACAGCGGGCCAGCGGCGGCAGCTAATAGCAAGAAAACCGTTGAGCGGCCTAGGGATGGAAAGCAGTGGCCGAAGGCCAGACCCAGCCGCCGCAGGCGGTGCAGGGCCTAGCAAGCCTGCGAGCTGCGACACAGCCCGCCCCAAGGCCCATTGGGCCGCAGGGGAGGCCCCTAAAAAAAATAATACGCTAATAAAAAACAAGCCCTACTAAGATGGAATTAACGACACACCTAATCCGCAAATCTTTTCCCTTACTCACGGAACTAGAGTTGCAAAATGAAATTGTAGAATGTTCGACCTTGCGAGCATTTGATGCCAATGAGACCTTAATGGACTATGGCGATTACATTCGCTATGTGCCCTTGATGATAGAGGGGAGTATAAAAGTTTTGCGTCAGTCTGATGATGGCAATGAATTATTTTTGTATTACCTCAATGGGGGCGACACCTGTGCGATGGCCTTTACTTGTTGCATGATGCGCAGGAAGAGTGAGATTCGGACCATTACGGAGGAGCCCAGTCAGGTTATTTTCATTCCTTTGCAAAAAATGGAAGATTGGATGGGCCAATATCGGAGTTGGCGAGAGTTTGTGATGACCTCTTACAACAATCGTTTTGAGGAACTATTTAGTGCTTTAGACAACATTGCCTTTTTGAAGATGGACGAACGTTTGCTGCGTTATTTGGCCAGCAAGTCGCGTTCTTTGGGCCAGAAGATGCTCAACACCACGCATCAGGAAATTGCCAGAGAGCTAAATGCTTCTAGAGAGGCCGTTTCTCGTTTGCTCAAGAAGCTGGAGCGCAAGCAGCTGCTTCGTTTGGGCCGCAATAAAATTGAATTATTATTGGAGCCAGAGGCCTTAGAGAACTGGAGCCGAGACTAGGTTTTGGGGAAGAAAAAAGACCACTTTCTGTAGAGAAAGTGGTCTTTTTTTGTGCTTATGCCGCTGCTTTTAGTTAGTGCTAGAAGTGGATTCGTTCCTACCGTTTTCTTCTTCTACGGCGGGAGCTTCGGGGCAACCTTGGCAGGGGTCTACACTAATGCCATCCATACGTTTGAGTGATTTCAGCTCGGTGCCGTCCTCTTTCCAATCGATAATAGTAAACTCTGTGCGGCGGTTTTCCTGATGTTCCTCTTCGGTACAAGGGATGCCATCATAGCAATCGTTGAGCATCACTTTTTCGCCCATACCTTTAGCTTTGAGGCGTTTTTTGGGAATCCCTTTTCTCATCAGGTAGCGGACCACCGACTCTGCGCGGCGGTTAGAGAGGCGTTGATTACTGCGTCTTTTTCCGCGGGCATCGGTATGAGAAGTAAAGCGTACAGAAGCTTGTGGGAACATTTCGAGAAATGCCACCAAAGAATCTAGGCCGGGTCGGGCATCGGGGCGGATATTGGCTCTATTAAAATCGTAGAAAATGTGTACGATTTCGGGAACGCCTTCTGGGCGTTGGAACCAGATCGTATCGCCTTCTGGCGTGACCATATAGATTTTGTTGCCATTAACATCGATATAATTCTTATTGCCTTCTTGGTCCTCACATTCATCATAGCCATTTTCATCTTGATTACCTGTGGGCAGGCAATCTTCGGGAAACTTCTTTTGGTCGGGGCAATCTGCGGTGCCGGGCAGGCAGTTGATGGCCAAATCCACCTCGATAGCTTCATCGCCTTTACCGATATTTTTGGTCGTAAAGGTAGAAGACGACTTCGTATAGCCATCTTTAGAAACGATCAGTTGGTAATCACAATCCTCATTGATTTCGAGGAACTCATAATAACCTGTTTCATCGGTTAGGGTAGAGAGCTCATTGAGTGTTCCCTCACAATCTGATTTTAGGCGGACCAAAGCATTGCCTAGGGGCTGTTCAGAATAGCCATCGATTACGGTACCTCCTACATCAAATACTCTTTCGAGGTCTAGAGGAATTTGGATGACCACCGTTTGGCCGGGTTTGATATCTGCGGCCTTTGTACGAACATTATTGGGGCGGTAGTTAAGCATTTCTGCGGCAAAATCGCAGGGATTATCGAGTCCTACTTCCAAAAATGCCTTACCATCTCGGTTGGTGGTATAGCTATCTACGGAGCTACAGGCGGTATAGACCGTAGCGCCTTCAATGGGCATTTCGGTTGTTTTATCAAAAACGATCACCTCTACAGAGATAGACAGCTTAGTAAAGCTATAAATTTGGTCGCCTACGCCATCATCGCCTTGGCCCTCGCCATTATCGCGATTAGAGGCGATTAGTCCGTAAGTTTTGGTTTCATTCATCGTAATCGAGAAATCGTCCTTATTACTATTGATCGGGTAACCGAGGTTGACGGGATCTAGCCAGGCGCCATAGCTTTCGGTCACCTTATAAATATCTAGTCCATCAAGGCCGATTAGGCCATTCGAGGCAAAATAGAGGGTCATATCTACGCCTTCGCCATGGGCAAAGGGGAAAGCCTCATCGCCTTCTGTGTTTACGGTGGGGCCTAAATTGACAGGCACCGACCAGCGGCCGGCCTCCATATAAGAGGCATAGAGATCTAGTCCACCAAATCCCCCGGGCATATCGGAGGCAAAAAAGAGCATAGTTCCATCCTTAGACAAAGAGGGGTGCATCACATTATAGCCTTCATCATTGAAGTCGACCCCTTCGGGTTTATCCCATTTATCGCCTTTTTTATTGACCAGATAGATTTTTTGGCGGAGCACGCCATCTTCATTTCCGGCCTTACCATCTAAATCGGTAGCCGAGAAATAAGCCTGCGTTTGGTCGGCATTAAAGGTAATTGGGCCAATATGGCGGGGCGTTTTACGGATCTTTTTGGCGTATTTTTCGGGTTCGCCATAATCATAGATATACTTCTTTTCATCTTTGAGGGTCAGTTCAAAGTCAAAGAGTTGGGCAAAGCCGTCTTCGGTCCATTTATCTTCTACAATTTTGGTCGGAAACTTCGACTTAACGCGGTCTCTAGTCGAGCTAATAATCACTCTTTCTTTTTCGCCATCTTTATATAATACGGGCGAAAAATCATCGGCATTACTGCTCAGCTCTGGCCGTACCTCTAGGTCGTAGAGGTCTCCTGAGGCCCTGAGATTATCTACCATAGATTCCTCGCAGGCTTTTTCTAGAAAGCGAGCTCGGGTATCATCGGGCATAAGTTTGAGGTATTCTCTCACCCATTTGGTGGCCTTTTGGCATTTGCCATTCATTTGTAGGGCCTGCGCATAATAAAGCAAAGTAATAGGTGGAGCCTGCGGCATCAGCGACACTTGTCCGTACCAATACTCCATTTCATCCGAGTTGCGGAGCATGCGGTAACATTCAGCAATATTGAGTTTGGCCTCTGATTCATCATACTTCTCCAATACCTTTAGATAGACATCAATGGCTGCCTGATAATTATAGTCCTCCATCAGGCGTTTTGCCTTACGCAACTTTCCTTTTTGGGCCATTAGGCCTGTGCCCAAAAGGCTAAATAAAAGTAGTAGAAGAAAGGATTTATTATAACGCATATATGTTTTATTTAAGCACAAGACGCTTTTATTTTGGGGCTGCCCCTCGCTTTGCTCGGGTCGGGCTGTGTCAGGGCTCGCAGGGCTGCTCGGCCCTTCGTTTTTTCGCTGCGCTCAAAAACTCGGTCTGGCCTTCGGCCACCCTTATCCATCCCTCAGCCTGCGGCGGCTTTGCCGCCTGCCAAACGCAGAAAGAGCAGCATAAAAGGTCCTGTACTTAGTCGTTTTATTTTGCTGCTCTTTCCTTGGGTTCAACTTTAATTTTAGAAATAACGGACGTGCTTGGTTTTGCCTTTATAGCGCATCAAGTCATAGCCCAGCATAATTTCATAAGATCCTTGGGCGGGTCCTTGCAGTTCGGTTAGGGTATAATCATAGGCGGCACCGATACGGAGGCCATTTTCGAAGCGCATAGAAATCCAGAAATCGACAGAGTCGTAGGTACTTGTTTGGTCAATCACTTGTAGGGCGGTACGGAAAGAGGCCCCTACCCAGAGGCGATTATTAAACAAGAGGGAGAGGTCCACATCCATTTCGGTGGGGGCCGCCACATTATTCAGTTCATTCTTCTCAAAGAGGCCCACATGTTTCACGAGCAAAGAGGGGCGAAACACCATAGTAGAGTTGAGGGGAATAGCCACTCCACCCGATACATAATAGTGGCGATATTGTTGGGCCACAGGAATATTGGGGTTATTGGTTTCTTGGCGCAGCGCATTATTGATGAGCATAGGAGCCGAAAGGCCCACAAACCATTTTTCAGAGAAGAGATAGAGTCCGCCACCAAAGTTGGGTAACCAAAGGTTAGGCTGTAAATTCTGGAAAGCGGGATCATTGAGGTCCTCTAGTTCTAGATCGGTCCAATCGGCCGCCCAGTTAGAGACCCCACCTTGCATACCGATAGACAGTTTTACGGCCTTATTGATCGGCACATGATAGGCAAAAGAGCCATAGACATTAAACTGACGAGAGTTGGCAATTTGGTCCAAAGACATATTGAGCCCTAAGCCAATGTTTTTACCTTCTACGGGAGAGTGCAAGTTAATGGCCTGCGTCATGGGTGCCCCTTCTATGCCCCACCATTGTTGGCGATGTAAAACGCCCATATCCAGTACCTTGGCCGTTCCTGCATAAGCGGGATTATAGGTCATGGGCATGAACATATATTTGGTAAACATAGGATCTTGCTGGGCCTGCATACTTAGGCTCAGCAAACAGCTAAAAAGTAAAGTGTATAAAATACGCGCGCTCATATCGGTCAATTGTTATTAAGAGGAAAGTCATTTTGCCAGGGGGGCCAAAGCATCTGTATTTTTTGGCCCAAACCCTCACAAAAATAGCATTTAAGTTTTGGAAAAGAATAATTTTCTATTCTTATCCCTACAGATGCAGTTAAAAAACGTTTTTGGGCCTTGGCTTGTCCGCTTGGATCGCCTAGTTTATTAGAAATTAGTGGGCTAAGCTCATTTTCTTGCGTCTAGTAGGGCCGCAGGCCCGCTGGCTGAGGGATAGAAAGCAGTGGCCCGAAGGGCCAGACCCAGGCGCTTTAGCGCCGCAGGGCCGAGCGACCCGACCAACGGGAGCCGACGCAGCGAAGCAAGTAACAGCGAGCTGCGACATAGCCCGACCCGACCAAAGGGACAACCAGCCCCTATAGGGGCGCCAGTTCGACAACCGAAGGGCGTAGCGGCAGCCCCAAAAAAATCGCCCCTAATAACAGCATATTAGGAGCGATTCAGAAAGGCTTTTCCTTAGGGCTAGCCTTTAGATAATGAAGATGGTTTCGGTTTCATCTTGGGCGGGAAATTGGCGGCTGAGTAGGCCAGTGACCTGCTCTCGCATTTGCTCAAATTGGGCCCGAACGGCCTCCAAAAAAGGCTGATCGACCAAGGCTTTGAGCTCTTTGAGGTTGCTCATGCCCTCGCCTTGTCTAAACTTATAGGTTTGCTCGTAGAGGCCATCTTCAAACTTGATGCTGTAGCGCAATCCCTGCTCGAAAAAGGTGACCTTCATGTCGGTGACCTCTTCTAAATATCCAATAACTCTCATAATTTTGTGGCTTTTGGGCAAAGATAGGGAAATTAGGGAAAAGGGAGCCTAGTTAGAGACCGACTAAGTCGATCAGCTTATAAATATCTGCAGCCGCATCGGGCTCATTTACTTTCTTCAGTAGCTTTGCTCTATCGTAAGCCGCTTTCTGATTGGGTTTGAGTAAAGCATAAAGATTTGCGGCCCCCTTCTTAGAGCTTTTGTAGTAGTTCTCTGTTTTCTTATAACTAACTAAGTGCTTTTTCAAATCAGGCAGTAAGTCATTATAGCTCAAATAACACCTTTGTGTTTGTTTGTAGTGCAACAACAGCCAAAACTCTAGGCAAGGAAAGTTTTCCCAAACTTCAAAAATTTCAGGAAAGTCAGCTAGTAAATTAGTTTTGATACGCTTATAATCATTTAATTTCTTAGGGTTCCCCTCTCTATCCTCTTTATAGGGCACATCTAAATCAACAATCCAGATCACCTTATCTCCTAATTTAGCATCTGCTTCCTGACAAATTTCGCTTAGCTCTTTTTCTATATCTTTAAGTGTTTTTTTAGTTGGCAGACGAGGCGCAATATCTATATCTAAGCGTTCAAAACCTTTTAGGCTATCCAGATACCACTTCTCCGTATCTCCATCCACAAAGAAGACTAACTTTTTCTTTACACTTCTTTTTTTACGGGCTTTAGTCGGTCTTTTGCGCATTGGCTAAGGGATTATAGGGATCATCTAAATTGGGAATTGCACCAAGTCGCCCTTTTTCATAGGCATGATAGTAGGCCTCTGAAGAGCGAAAATCTTTAGCCTCAAAATCAGCTAAAGAGAAAAGCTCTGAAGCCCCATTGGCTTGTTTTTCTGTAAACCAAATGGCATCCGCCCGCAGAATATCCTTAGAGCGCAAAAGCTCTCTTTGGTGGGTGCTGAGAATAAGCTGTGAATTGGGCTGACTATTGAGTAAAAAGCTAAGCAGAAAATGCTCTAATAGTTCGGGATGCAAGGAGCTGCCTACCTCATCAATAGAAAAAATAGCTGCTTGGCTGGCCAGAATAGCGAGCAAGCCACTAAAACCAAAATAGCGTTTTGTGCCCTCAGATTCTAGAGAATAAGGTAAGGCATAATAGCTAGATAGATTCTCATCTTTTACCTGATGCTTAATCATTAACTTTTTACGAACTATTTTTCCATCGACTACAAATTGAGCCAATTCAGATTCAGGGTTAGCAGCGACAAAGTCGTTAAAATAAGCTGGAACATCTTCTTTTTGCTCCTCAAAAAGCACATCCTCTATTTTCAGATCTGCTTTTTTTAGAAAAGATACTAATAGATTTTTATCTAAAATTCCTTTACTCAAGAGTGTAGAAACAATACCAGTCAAATCTAAGTCAGGGTTAATCATCCCATACAAAACCTCCTTAAACCAAGAAAGCGCAATTCTTAACTCTCGACAATCTGTATTGGCCTTATGAAAGGCCCCCAAAACAGTGCGGTTCCAGAGTACATGCGTCTTTAGACTTTCCTGCTCTATTTTAGAGAGTTTAATCTTAGAGCCCCAATTGATTTCACTCAACTGCTTGGCTAAATCTGTTTTTCGCTCATAAACAAGCGCCCGACGAGGTTCATAATAATGTAGACTTTCCTCTAAAATTGCTTCTTGATTAAAGCGAAAATAATAGTCAAACTCAATCCCTTCATGAATAAAGCGAATACTCAGCGCACTATCCTTTTCTAGCGGATCAGCACAAAACAAAAAGGGTTGATAGTCAATTTTATCGCTTTTATCGTTAGCCGCCTCTAGTTGTAGGTTACGCATAAATTCTAAGGCCTTCAACCAACTACTTTTACCTGAAGCATTGGGGCCAAAAATATACAGCAACTTCAACAGCTTCAATTTACTATTGGGCCGATGAATATAATATTCACTTAAATGCTCCGCCTTATTCGCCTCAAACGATAGGGTTTGGGCTTCTTGGATGGGACCAAAGTTTTCTACTGTAAATTCTATAACCATAAGTTTTCTACTATTTCATGTAAATATACAGCAGCGAAACCAGAAATAAAAGTAAATAAATGGCTTTAAACTTCTTCCCGCCTCGACAAAAGCAACAGACCCAACAACATCAATCCCCCATTCAACAACAAGATTTCAAAGCCAAATTTGTAGCCCCAAGCTTCTGCGTAGTGTTTGATGACAAAACTGAGCAAAGGGGCCCCAATCGCCAAAAAGGGAATATATTGGTCCTTGACAGTCCTTTTGCTAAACAACCCAAAGCTATAAAGGCCCAATAATGGCCCATAGGTATAGCCCGCCGCCTTAAATAATTGATTGATCACCGACTGCTCATTGATGTAGGCAAACAACAAAATAACCCCCACCAATAAGGCCGAAAAAAAGAGGTGCACCCGCTGCCGACGCTGCTTAGATTCCGCACTTTCATCCTCTTCCGACATCCCCAAAATATCTATGCTAAAGGAGGTCGTCAGGGCCGTCAAAGCCGAATCTGCACTAGAGTAGGCCGCCGCCACCAAACCCAACAAAAAGCAAATGCCCATGAAAATCGGCAGCTGGGTTAAGGCGAGTTGCGGATAAATCAAATCATAGGCAATTTTATCGCCCCGCATCGGAAAATCTAGGCCTTTTTGCTGCATATACAAGAATAAAAGCCCACCCATCCAAAGGAATAAAAAATTGACGATCAATAAGATAGCACTAAAACTATACATATTCTTTTTGGCCGACTTCAGGTCTTTGCAGGCCAAGTTTTTTTGCATCATGTCTTGGTCCAAACCCGTCATGACAATCGTGATAAACATACCCGACAAAAACTGTTTGAAGAAGTTGTTGGGGTTGCTCCAACCATCTTCCCAAAAGAAAAATTGCCCCAAATTAGCCGCATCTAAGGCCGAAAAACTCTCGGCTGCGCCCAACTGCATGCCCGACAATAGGTAGTATAAACTAAAGCCCAAGGCCAATAACATCATGCCCGTTTGCAAACTGTCGGTCCAGATAATTGTCTGTAATCCAGAGCGAAACGTATAGGTCCAAATCAAAAGCACCGAGCCTGAAGTGATGGCCCAAAGCGGTATCTCCCAACCGCCCAAACGCAAAATGCTGTCTAAAACCAACACCACCAGATATAAGCGAAAAGCCGCCCCTAAGGTCCTCGATAAAAGGAATAAACTGGCCCCCGTTTTATACGTCCGCTCCCCAAATCGCCCCTGCAAATAACTGTAAATGGAGGTCAAACGCAAGCGATAATATAGCGGCAATAAAACCTCCGCAATGACCAAGTAACCCGCCAAATAACCCAAAACAACCTGCATATAGGAAAAGCCCTGATTGAGCCCCCCCGCCCCCACTACGCCTGGTATCGAAATAAAAGTTACGCCCGACAAAGAGGCCCCAATCATCCCAAAAGCCACCAAGGGCCAAGGCGCCGCCCGATTCGCCCGATAAAAGGCCGCATTGCTGCTGTTTCCCCGACTCTGCCAAAAGGAGAGCAGACTCAAAAAGATAAAATAGCCCAAAAGCAAAAGCAGGATCCAAGCCGCCGATAGTTGTAGTGGATAGTTCATAGTTTTTGTTTTTTCTTGGGGCCCGCGGCCGCCCTAATTAGTGGGGCGGCCGCCGCTATGCTGCGGGGCTCACAAGTCTGTTCGGCCCTGCGCGGGCTTCGCCCGCTGGGTCTGGCCTTCGGCCACCCCTCCGCAGCGCTGGGCCATTGGCCCTTCGGGCCCAAGGCGGCTTTGCCGCCTTGCCGCAGCCCGCCAATTGGCCCTAATTTAAGCCCTAAAAAGGCCCTGGCAAACTCTTTAGCAGAGATAGCAAGCAAAAGTTTGAAAAAGTTGTATTTTTAAGGACGCAAAAGTCCCCAAAATTAACCGAATTTTTAATCCAAGAATATGAGTGCCCTAGGCGGAAACTATAAATTCAAGCACCTCAAGGTGTTTGGCTCGGTAGAAAACCTCTACCAAAATGTAAAGAAATACAGAAGGGTCTATGATGAGTCCGAAGCTCGTTATATCTATGCAGAAATGGCCCTCTATAATAAGTTGTTCGACGAAAAAGATTGGAATATTAGCCTGCGCCTAATATGTACCAATGAAGCCACCGAAGAACAACTCTGCGAACTCAAAAAAGACTTTAAGGTCAGTAAGGATACTAATGTCTTTTATGTGCGCGAAGGCTGGGGAACCCCGCAGCCCGGCTGGTGGAAAAAAGGCAAGTACCGCTGGGATGCCTATATCGGCGACGATTTTATTGGGACTAGCCACTTTTATGTTACCGATGGCGGCCTAGTGACGCCCACAGAAAATCCTTACCTCAAAATTAAACAGGTCCGCCTCTTTGAAAGCGATGGCGATGGCCTCGATTTAGAAAAGCGCCAATATCTTCAGGTCTTTTCTCAAGCCAAAACTCGCTATATCAATATCGAAATGGCCGTGGACCTCCTCAAAGAGGAAGAACTGCTCCCCCTAGAGTTTCAATTTAATTTCTATAATGATGCTGGCCAACATAAGGCCTATATGGAGTATTTCTCCGAAATTACCGATAAGCGACAGCAACTGAGCTTCGATACCGGTTATGGTCTCGATAAAGGCGGCTATTGGTTCGAGGATCGCTATACCCTAGAAATTATTTTTATGGACCAACTCATTGGGGTGGTCCCCTTTGAAGTGGGCCAAGAAGAAGAAGCCCTACAAGGTAAAATGCCTTTCCAAATTACTGGCCGCAAAACAACCACCCTAGGCCAACAAAATGAAGAAGGCGAGGAAGAAGTGAAAAAACTTAGCTATGAGGAGGCCGTGGCCGAACTCAATGCACTGATTGGCCTAGAATCCGTCAAACAACAAATTGATGAACTGGCCACTTACCTCAAGTTTATCCAAATCCGTAAGGAGAAAGGCTTTAAGGAAAATGCCGCGATCAATTTGCATACGGTCTTTATGGGCAATCCCGGCACAGGTAAAACAACGGTGGCCAAAATGCTCGGACAGATTTATGCCAGCCTTGGCCTCCTATCTAAAGGCCAAGTGCATGAGGTGGGCCGAGTAGATTTGGTCGGAGAGTATATCGGCCAAACCGCTCCCAAGGTCAAAAAAGCAATTGATAAGGCCCGTGGCGGTATCCTCTTCGTCGATGAGGCCTATGCCCTCTCCGATCGTGGCGATGATGGAAAAGATTTTGGTAAGGAAGTCATTGAGGTCCTCATTAAGGAGATGTCTGATGGCCCCGGCGATATTGCGATCATTTTTGCCGGCTATCCCAAAGAGATGAACCTCTTTATCCATAAGAATCCAGGCATGAGCTCTCGCATTCAGTCTACGATTCACTTCCCCGATTATCGCCCCGATGAGCTGATGCAAATTGCCGATTATGCCGCCGAAAAACGCGACATCAAACTGGATGAAGAGACCCTCAAGTTTCTTAACCGCAAGGTGGTCGAGGCTTATCGCGGCCGCAATGATAATTTTGGCAATGCCCGCTTTATCAATGGCGTAATTGAGGAATGTAAGCAGAATATGGCCCTCCGCCTGATGCGCCTAGGCGTTGAGGAAATGGAAAAAATGGAGGCCGAACAATTGTCTACCGTAATTCTAGAAGATGTAGAAAAAGCCTTTGGCCTAACAAATAAAGCCAAGGTGCATATTCCCATTGATGAGCCCCTTTTGCAAGAGGCCCTCAATGAGTTGCATAGCTTGGTCGGCCTAGAAGATGTCAAAAGAGATGTGGATGAGGTGGCCAAATTGGTCCGCTACTATACCGAAATTGGCCGAGATGTGAAAAAGGCCTTTTCGCTACATACCGTTTTTGTCGGTAATCCCAGTACCGGAAAAACGACCGTGGCCCGCATTCTGGTCAAGATTTATAAGGCCCTAGGCGTTTTGGAACGTGGCCATTTGGTAGAAACCGACCGCAAGGATCTGGTGGCTGGCTATACTGGCCAAACGGCCATCAAAACCGATGAAGCTATCGAGAAGGCCATGGGCGGCGGCCTCTTTATTGATGAGGCTTATGCGCTTACCCAAGGCGGCCAAGGCGATTTTGGTAAGGAAGCCGTAGATACTTTGCTCAAACGCATGGAGGACAAAAGAGGGGAGTTTATGGTCATTGTCGCTGGTTACCCCAAGGAAATGCGGCAGTTTCTAGAAAGCAATCCCGGCCTGCTCTCTCGCTTTGATCGCACCCTCAAGTTTAAGGATTATACCGCTGAGGAACTCTTTCAAATTGCCTCAGATATGTGCGAGCAAAAAGATCTTTATCTGGATCAAGAGGCCAGCAAATTGCTCCAAAATTATATTCAAGACCTACTGGACCACAAACATAAGTATTTTGGCAATGCCCGTAGCATCCGCAAGGTAGTAGATGAGGTGGTGCGCCGCCAAAACCTCCGCTTGGCCAGCATCTCACATGCCGAACGCAGCCACGAAATGGTCAAAACGATCAAGGCCGCCGACCTACAAGATTTCCGCCTGATCGAACAAGACGAACAACGCCCCGGCTCTATTGGCTTTAATCACCGTGGCTAAATCTATAACCCTTATATAAATGACTACACCTAGTCTTCTCTAAAGAAGGCTAGGCGTTTTTTTAGGCCTCCTGCCTGCAGCATCCGCTACCTTTACTCCCTTTGGTCGTCGAACTGGCGCCTCTTTGAGGCTGCTTGTCGCAGCTTGCTGTTGTTTTGGGGCCTCCGCTGCGGCTGCGCCTTGCGGCGCTACGTTGCGGGGCTCGCTGTTCGCTCGGCCCTTCGCCAGCTCCGCTGGCTCGGTCTGGCCTACGGCCCCCCCTCCACATCGCTAGGCCTGCGGCCCTTCGGGCCTGCTATATGGGCCAGTAGGTTGAGGGGTCAATTTTATTTGGATACAGAAAATCCTGAACAGTCCCCCTATGGACCTAAAAAAGGGAGTAGCCCCCTAGCTGGAGCTAAGAAAAAGCTAGGTTGAGCTAGGAATAACTTAAGTCGAGCTAGCCAAACCCTAGCTGGAGCTAGCAGCCTCTTAGGTCGAGCTAGGAAAGTCTTAGCTGGAGCTAACAAAAAACTAGGTCAAGCTAGAAATAGCTTAGGTCGAGCTAGCCAAACCCTAGCTGGAGCTAGTAGCCTCTTAGCTCGAGCTAGGAAAGTCTTAGCTGGAGCTAGCAAAAAGCTAGGTCGAGCTAACAAAAAGCTAGCTCATTGGACCTTAGCGATAAGTTCACTAAGTCAGTACTTTAACTTATTGGTAACAGTTGGGCATAAAAAAGGCGCAAAACCTAAGTTTTGCGCCTTTTAGGCGGCCGAAGCGGGAAGCCTGGCGAAAGCATAGCCGTTGAGCGGCCTAGCGATGTGGAAGGGGGCGGCGAAGCCGCAGACCAAGGCCGTCAGGCCGCAGGGCCGAGCAGACCTGCGAGCCCTGAAGCGTAGCGCCCGCCGCAGGCGGGAGGCCCCAAAAAGAAAAAACAACCCTAATCCACTCCTATTTCTAGGCCATCATAGGCAAATCGAATATGCTTGGGCAGTTGGGCCTCTTGTTCTTCATGCAGGCCCATATAGTGGCTAATATGCGTGATATAAGCTCGTTTTGGGCCAATGCGTTTGATCTCCTCTAGGGCTTGGGCCAGGGTAATATGAGAATAATGCTCCTCATGATGCAAGGCGCTAATGACCAAAGTATCGAGCCCCTGCAGATAGGCGTATTGGTCCTCAGGCATGGCCTTAAAATCGGTTAGATAGGCAAAATTGCCGATGCGATAGCCCATCACGGGCAGGCGGCCGTGGCTATACTCCACGGGCATCCAGTTTAGGCCGATGAGCGAAAAAGGCTGGTTTTTTTCTACCGTTTGCAATAAGACCCTAGGCACCCCAGGATAATCGGCGGCAAAAATGTAGGCAAAGCTCTCTTTGAGGGCCTTTTGGACGCGGGTCGTGGCATAGAGCGGCATATCCATTTGCTGCCGAAAATTAAAGGGGCGAACATCATCTAGGCCCGCCACATGATCTCGATGTTCATGCGTAATGACCAAGGCATCTAGGCGATCTACCTGGGCGGCCAGCATTTGGGCCCTAAAATCGGGACCACTATCAATGACCACCCTTTGGCCCTGATGTTCTACAAGAATAGAGACCCGCAGGCGCTGATTTCGGGGGTCTTTGGATTGACAAACCTCGCAATCGCAGCCAATAACAGGCACCCCCTGAGAGGTCCCTGTTCCTAAAAATCGAATTTTCATATTGTAATTACTTTAGCGCAACAAAAAGAGCGAGCCCTTTTGCTGCTTGTCTTTGCCTTCTTCTAATTGATATTGGGCCAAATAAATATATACGCCTTGGGGAGCGGGGCGGCCCTTAATTTTCCCATCCCAGCCCTGCATAATATCGACAGATTCAAAAATTAGGGCGCCATAACGATCATAAATTTGTAGGTGGTAATTGCCTATATTTTGGCCAAAGGCAGCCCGAGGTCTAAAGATCGGGTTTCGGCCATCGGGGGCCAAGGCATTGGGAAAATGAAGCAGGGGCTTTTGCTGCAGACAAAACTCATTGGAGCGGCTCGACCAAAATAAGTACTGCCCATTGGCCAGTTTTAGACGGCCCTCAGCCTGCACATAATAGCAGCGGTTGGCCTGCTCCGAATTCCTTAAATCTATAGGGTCTAAAAATGTTCGCTGACTGCTATCTAAAAAACTAATTTGCTGCCATTGGCCCTGCTCCAAAGCATAAAGCTGATAAAACTCGGCCTGTAGGCTATCGCCCTGCAAAGGCGACCAATCTAGGCGGTTTTCAAAATTGGCCAAGGCCTCTCCACTCAACTCTAAGCTTAGGGCCTGATTGCTCGAATAGCTTAGGCCGCAAAGGTCTCTGGCAATAATCCGATAATAATAGGGGCCCCCAGCACTGTCTATATTGACATCCAAATAGCTATTTTGTTGACTCGACTGACTGGCCAAAACCAATCGGTCTTCCCACTGCTGCCCATCCGTAGAGCGCTGTAGGCGGGCTTCTGCAAAATCACTATCCAAATCCCAACGCCAACTCACTTCTATGCCCGCATTGGCTGGGGCATAGCTCAAGTCCGTCAATTCTAAAAAATCAATGGGCCGATTGGCCGAAATATTAAAATCTAATACATTGCTATTCGCTCGATAGCTGCCATTTTCCTCCATGGCTTCTACCCAAAAACGCAACTGCTGTCCATCCTCGGCCCCTAGGTAGCTATAAGTAGTCGTCAGAACGGTATCAATCAGCTGCGGACTGCCGCCGTTTTCTTGCATCCAAAGCAAATAACCCGCTACCCCATCGGCCCAATTTTCATAGGCGTTCCAGTTCAAATCTAAACGGCGGCTACAAGGCTCAAAATTAGAGGATAAAAAGATAGAGCTATGTGGACCAGTAGTTCCATCATTGAGCGTCCCCTCTCCCAATGGCCCTTTATTGCAATTACTCACGGCTACAATCGCATAACGCACCAGTAAATCTGCAGAATTCACATCCGTGAACTGCGTCCCACTAACCAATTGATTATTGGCTGGATATGGAAAAAAATTACCTGATCCATAAGGATTCTCTTTGTATATCTGGTACCCAATAATACCTGGGCTCGGACTAGCCGACCAGCGCAAAACAGGTACGCCCGTCTGCAAATCTACCGACTGAATATTGGGCGTAATGGGCCGAGCATTATCAATAACCGTAGAGCGAGTTAAAATACTTGCCCCGCAAAGCATCCCAACTTGATAAAAGCGATTAGCTGAAGCCGTATAGATATACAACTCCCCCAACTGCGCCGGGTCCGTAATCGTGTCTATGGGCTGCAAGTTGCTGGCCGTAGGACCAGAAAAAACTACATAGCCCGTGAAATTTGTACAAAGATTGGCCGAAGACCAAGTCAGAGAATCATTGCTGCTGCCCGTCAATTGCCGAGCACAAAGATCAAAAACAGCCGCCTGCCCCCTCCCCCGCTCGGGCAAAAGACAAAGGAAAAGCAAGAGACCAAAAAAATATAAATAAATATTGCGCATAAAATTTTGCCTAGTTTGTTCAACAAGATAATCAAAAAGGAATAAAGGCCGAAAAGCCCCGCCTATAGCAGCACTAACGATTTAAGCCCCCTAAAGATTACCCAGCACTTTCTGCCTTGGCCCTAAAATATCCGTTAAAATCTGGCGGAAAACTTGGAAAACCAAAACAAAGTCTATACATTTAATGTATATACATATATAATATGAAACGGAAAGATTTTGTCAAATGGCTAGCCCTTAGCCCATTCTTATTTGCTATGCAACCACTATCTAAATTAGGCAATTGGAGCGACTCGCTCGACAATAGCGCCAAAATGCCCGTCCTCTTTTTGGGCCATGGTAGCCCTATGAATGCGATCGAAGAGAATCAATTTGTGCGCAACTTTAGAGATTTGGGTAAAAAATTGCCCAAGCCTAAGGCAATTCTTTGCGTTTCGGCGCACTGGCTCACCCAAGGGACCAAAATCATGGCTTCTGATCCGCCCAAAACAATTCACGATTTTGGCGGCTTCCCTCAGGCCCTTTTTGATGTGCAATATCCCGCTCCTGGCGACCAACAACTGGCCCGGGAGGTCCGCGATATGGTCGGTGGCGATTTGGACCACAGCTGGGGGCTCGATCACGGTTCTTGGTCGGTTATCAAACACCTCTATCCCAAGGCTGATGTGCCCGTCATCCAGATGAGCATTGATTATAATAAACCCGCCAGCTACCATTTTGAGTTGGCCAAAAAGCTACAGCAGCTCCGCCATAAGGGCGTCTTGATCGTAGGAAGCGGTAATATTATTCATAACCTCCGCCGAGTCAATTTTTCTAAAATCAATACGATTGGTTATGGCTACGACTGGGCCAAGGAGGTCCACGCCAAAACGGGCCAATACCTCAAGGACCAAAATTATCAGGCCCTCATCGACTATAAAAAGGGCGGCAAAGCCTTTGAATTGGCCGTGCCCACTCCCGACCACTATTTTCCCATGATCTACAGCATCGGCTTGGCCGACAAAAACGATCAAATCCGCCTCTTCAATGATGAGCTTTTAGGCGGTAGCCTCAATATGACTTCTTTCATTTTGGGCGAGGGAATTTAATTTTTTTGGGGCTGCCCCGCCCTGCGGGCGGGTCGGGCCATTGCGCAGCTCGCTATTCGCTCGGCCCTGCGCGGGCTGCGCCCGCTGGGTCTGCCGCCTGCGGCGGCCCTGCTACAGCCCCTCAGCCTGCGGCCCTCTGGGCCTGCTAGACGTAGAAAAGGAGCAAAACTTCGGTTTTGCTCCTTTTTTCTTTTAGGGCAAGGCCTTAAAAGAATAGCCTTTTGCGCTAAAATAAGCCAAGAGCTCCGGCAACAAAGCTCGAAGATGAGCGCCTGCCTTCAGGCTATCATGCAAGACGATAATGCTTCCATCTTGGGCCTTTTTTTTGAGCAGCTGCATAGATTGTTGGGGGCTTCTTTGGGCATCAAAATCGCCGGGAATAATTTCCCAAGCAATGATTTCATAGCCTTTGGCCCGAATCGCCTTAGCTTGGCTGGGCCGAATGCGGCCATAAGCTGGGCGAAAATAGCGAGATTGGATAAACTGCTCGGCTTTTTCCAAATCGGCTAGATAGTCGGCCGTACTGCTTTTCCAGCCATTGAGGTGGGCGTAGCCGTGCATGGCCAAACAATGCCCTTCGGCTAGGGTGGCCTGGGCCAAATCGGGCAAGGCTGCTACATTTTTGCCTAGGCAAAAAAAGCTAGCTTTTGCTTGATAGCTAGCGAGTTGGTCCAAAATCCAGCGGCTATGTTCTGCCGTGGGACCATCATCAAAAGTAAGGTAAAGGCAAGGCCCAGTAACAGAAGGCGGATAATGCGTGCGCATAGTGGAAAAAAAGCGTTGCCAAAAGCGGGGCGTATATTTAGGATACCACATCTCGATTCCAGATTTCCCAAGATTTTTCGGCTTGTCCAATGAGCATGGGCAAGCCATTTAATGTTTTGGCGCCTTGTTCGGCCCCTTTTTGCAAAAATAGGGTTTGGGCGGGATTATAAACGAGGTCGTATAAATAATGATTTGGACCAATGGCTTCATAGGGCAAGCTGGGGGCCTGATCTATATTGGGGTACATGCCCAGGGGCGTTGTATTCACAATCAATTGATAATCTTCTAGGAGTTCGGGGCTGAGGTCGCTGTAGCTCAGTTGCCAGCGTTCTGGGGTTCTGGACACCACCTTATGGGGAATCTCTTCTAGTTCTAGGGCGTGGGCCACAGCTCTGGCGGCTCCGCCATGGCCCAAAACGAGGGCTTGTAGGGCGGGCCCCTCTCCTAGCAGCTCTTGCAGCCCTAAGCGAAAGCCCATCACATCGGTATTATGGCCCATGAGTTGGCCATTGGGCAAAAACTGAATACAATTGACGGCCCCCACGGCCACGGCCGTAGGCGCTAAAACCGAAAGGTAAGGAACTACCGCCTGTTTATAGGGAATCGTTACATTGAGTCCCTTCAAATTGGGGTATTGGGCCAAAAGCTCGGGCAGGGCCTCAATTTGGTCTAGAGGGAAGGCCTTATATTCGGCGGGGAGGCCGGCTTTTGCAAATTTCTGATTAAAATAATTGGGGGAAAAGCTATGTTGGAGGGATTTGCCCAATAAGCCATAAAGTTGCATGCGAATAAGATTAGTGGGGAGAGAAAATAATTGGTCCAATTGGGTTTTGCAGGGCCGAAGGCCCGCAGGCCACAACAAGGCCTTTAGGCCGCAGTTCGACGACCAAAGGGAGTAACCGATTCGGCGGGGAGGCCCGTAGGGCCGCAGGCCTAGCGATGCGGCGGGGTGGCGCGCAGCGCCAGACCGAGTTTTTGAGCGCAGCGAAAAACGAAGGGCCAAGCAGACCTGCGAGCCCCAAAGCGTAGCGCCGCAAGGCGAAGCCGCAGCGGAGGCCCCAAAACGACAATAAAGGGAGAAAAGGCCCCTAAAAAAGCAGAAAGCCCCCAAAAAGGAGGCTTTGCATAATCTATTGATATTGTTTTTCGTAGTAATCGCGATAGCTACCAGAGACAATATGCTCCAGCCAGTCTTCATTATCGAGATACCATTTGACGGTTTTTTCTAGGCCCTCTTCGAATTGGAGAGAGGGGCCAAAATCCAGTTCATTTTGCAATTTGCTGGCATCGATGGCATAGCGGCGATCGTGGCCGGGGCGGTCCTTGATGAAGGTAATGAGTTGTTCGGCGCTACCGGCTTCTCGGCCCAGTTGTTTATCCATAATTTTGCAGAGCAGGCGGACCAGGTCGATATTTTTCCATTCATTATGCCCTCCAATATTATAGGTTTCGCCCAATTTTCCTTGGTGGAAAATTTTATCAATAGCGGCGGCATGGTCTTTTACCCAGAGCCAGTCGCGGGTATACTTCCCATCGCCATAAATGGGCAAAGTTTTCTGCTTTTTGATATTATTGATACAGAGCGGGATCAGTTTTTCGGGAAACTGATTGGGGCCATAATTATTGGAGCAATTGGAGATGACCACAGGCAGGCCGTAGGTATGGTGGTAGGCGCGCACAAAATGGTCGGAGCTTGCTTTGGAGGCCGAATAAGGCGAGCGGGGATCGTAGGCAGTTTCCTCGGTAAAGAGGCCCGTTTCGCCTAGAGTGCCATACACCTCATCGGTAGAGACATGATAAAATAATTTACCCTCCATATTATTGGCCCAAGCCTTACGGGCGGCTTGTAGGAGTTGGAGCGTGCCCATCACATTAGTTTCCACAAAAGCGAGAGGATTCTCGATAGAGCGGTCCACATGAGATTCTGCGGCCAGGTGAATCACGCCATCAAACTGGTATTGCTCAAAAAGTTGGTCGAGCAGATTTTGGTCCAAAATATTGCCTTTGACAAAGCTATAATTTGGGGCTTGCTCTACCGATTTGAGATTTTCTAGATTGCCGGCATAAGTGAGGGCATCTAGATTGACAATTTGATAATTGGGATATTTATTCACGAGCAGCTCCACTAAGTGGCAGCCGATAAAACCGGCGCCCCCAGTAATGAGCAAAGTTTTTTGATTTTTCATTAGAGGAGTACTTTTTTGAAGTATTCATAAGTTTTGGCCATCCCTTCGGCGCGGCTCACCTTGGGTTCCCAGTCTAACACTTCTTTAGCTAGGCTAATATTGGGTTGGCGTTGTTGGGGGTCATCTTTGGGGAGTGGGCGGTAGCCGATGCTTCCTTTGCCCACCATTTGGACCACCTCTTTGGCAAAATCGAGAATAGAGATTTCGTCGGGATTACCAATATTTACGGGCATTACATAATCGCTCATCAGCAGGCGGAAAATGCCATCTACCAAATCATCTACATAGCAGAAAGAGCGAGTTTGCTGTCCTTTACCAAAGACCGTAATTTCTTGGTCCAGCATGGCTTGAGAGAAGAAAGCGGGAAGTGCTCGGCCATCATCTACGCGCATACGGGGACCATAAGTATTAAAGATCCGTACGATGCGAGTTTCCAGTTGGTGGTAAGTATGATAAGCCATCGTAATAGCTTCTTGGAAGCGTTTGGCCTCATCATAGACCCCACGGGGGCCGATGGGGTTCACATTGCCCCAATAATCTTCTGTTTGGGGGTGAACAAGGGGGTCACCATAGACCTCTGAGGTAGAGGCGACCAAAATGCGGGCATTTTTGGCTCTAGCCAAGCCCAAAAGATTATGCGTACCCAAAGAGCCTACTTTGAGGGTTTGGATTGGAATCTTGAGGTAATCAATAGGGCTAGCGGGAGAGGCAAAATGCAAGATATAATCGAGTTCTCCGGCTACATGAACAAACTTAGAGACATCATGATGATGAAACTCGAAGCGTTTTAGGGGAAAAAGGTGTTCGATATTTTTGATATCGCCAGTAATGAGGTTATCCATGCCGATCACGTGCATGCCTTCGGCAATAAAGCGATCGCAAAGGTGAGAGCCCAGAAAACCTGCGGCTCCAGTAATCAATACGCGTTTCATAATTTATTAGGCTTTAGGGTGAACCGTAGCACGGCCAATACTTTCGTAATAAAAAGGTTGCTCACGCATTTGCTCTAGCGAGTAAAGGTTGCGGCCATCAAAGATAACTTTGCTATTGAGGAGGCTGGCAATTTTCTCAAAATCGGGTGTACGGAACTCATTCCATTCGGTTAGAATAGCCAAAGCATCTGCACCTTCTAAGGCTTCATACTTATTTTCGCAAAGCGTAATTTTATCGCCAAAGATTTGTTGAATATGGCTCATCGCTTCGGGATCAAAAGCCTGTACTTTTGCGCCTAGCTCTAGCAACTGCTCAATAATCAAAAGTGAGGGCGCCTCACGGATATCGTCGGTATTGGGCTTAAAAGAAAGGCCCCAAAGAGCGATCGTTTTGCCCTTGATTTCGTCGCCATAATAGTTTTCTAGCTTTTCGACTAGGCGATTTTTCTGTCTTTGGTTTACCTGCATGACCGACTTTAGAATTTTAAAGTCAAAATCATACTCTTCTGCTGTTTTGGCCAGGGCCTTTACATCCTTAGGGAAACAGCTTCCGCCATAACCGATACCTGGAAATAGGAAGCGCTTACCGATGCGATTATCTGAGCCCATTCCTTTGCGGACAGCATCTACATTGGCGCCTACACGCTCGCAGAGGTTAGCGATTTCGTTCATAAAAGAAATGCGGGTAGCCAGATAAGAGTTAGCGGCATATTTGGTCATTTCGGCCGAGCGTTCATCCATAAAATAGATGGGATTACCTTGGCGGACGAAAGGCATATAGAGTTGCTTCATCAAGCCGCGGGCGCGCTCAGAGTTGGTTCCGATCACTACACGGTCGGGCTTCATAAAGTCTTCTACGGCTACGCCTTCGCGCAAAAACTCGGGATTAGAGACCACATCAAAGAGAGACTCGTCTAGGTTTTTGGCCAAGATGGCATGTACTTTTTCGGCAGTACCTACGGGCACCGTACTTTTATCGACAATCACCTTATAAGAAGTGATCATTTTGCTAAGGTCATCTGCTACGCCCATCACATAAGAGAGATCGGCGGCGCCATCGCCACCGGGAGGGGTAGGCAGGGCCAAAAAGATAATTTCTGCATCTTTGATCGCCTCGGCCAGATTGGTCGTAAACTTAAGGCGGCCAGCCTGAGCATTGCGCTCAAAAAGGTGGTCCAATTCGGGCTCATAAATGGGAACCTGTCCGGCCTGCATTTGCCGCACTTTTTCTTCATTGATATCTACACAAATTACGTGATTGCCTGTTTCGGCAAAACAAGTTCCTGTTACTAGCCCAACATAGCCAGTCCCTACGATTGCAATATTCATAGCCTAGAAATGATAATTATGGTTTAAAAATCTGGGCAAATATACAGTGAACTCATTTAAAAACAACTGTCCTTGCGCTTGAAAGCTAATTTTGTGCAGGCTAAGCAGTTGGCTTTTAATTGAATTTTCTTGTTTTTGGACCTCTTGATCGAAGTCCTCTTAAGCCCATTCCATTATTTTGATGAAAGAAGAAGCTGTTTATTCTTCTATTTAGTCGTAATTTTTGTCACAGAGGGTTTTGTTTTGGGGCCTCCGCAGCAAGCTGCGGCGCTACGGTTACTCCCTTTGGTCGTCGAACTGCGGACTAAAGTCCTTGTTGTCAGGGCTCGCTACTACTTGCTTCGCTGCGTCGGCTCCCGTTGGTCGGGTCGCTCGGCCCTGCGGCGGCAAAGCCGCCTAGGTCTGGCCGAACGGCCACCCTTTCACATCGGTTACTCCCTTCGGTCGTCGAACTGCAGCCTAAAGGCTTTGTTGTGGCCAAACGAGCTAGACAAAAAAGCGGCTGCGCCCTTGGGGCGCAGCCGCTTCTGTTGGCCCAAAGCCTTTAGTCTTTATTGGCTTGTTTGCGCAACTGTGCTTTGAGTTCTTTTTCCTCGCCTTTTTGTCCGTTCTTAGTCAGAATTTCTTGGGCCAGATTAAAGAAATTGATGGCGCCTTTAGAGCTAGCGTCGTACATAGCGACGGGTTTACCTTCGCCTGGAGCTTCGGCAATCCTGGAGTTTCGGTGGATGACCGTTTTAAAGACTCTTTCGCCAAAGTACTTGCGGGCCTCTTCTACCACCTCTTTGGCGAGGCGGAGGCGGGCATCGTACATAGAGAGCAGGATGCCTTCAATATCGAGTTGTTTATTGATTTGGCTTTTGACTAGGCGGATGGTATTCATCAATTTGCCTAGTCCTTCTAGGGCAAAGTACTCGCATTGGACGGGGATGACTACAGAGTCTGAGGCCGTCAGGGCGTTTACGGTAACTAGGCCCAAAGAGGGCAAGCAATCAATAATAATAAAGTCGTATTCTTCTTTGAGGGGGGCAATTAGGCCCTTCATGATATACTCTCTTTGCCAGCGGTTGATCAGTTCGATTTCTGCGCCGACCAGATTGATATGGGCGGGCAGTAGGTCTAGGTCGGGCGTAGAGGTAGACTGAATAATTGTTTTGGGGTCCAGTTCATTGACCAAACAGTCATATAAGCTCTGTTCGATACTATCTGGAGAGATGCCTACTCCTGAGGTGGCATTTGCTTGGGGGTCTGCATCAATGAGGAGGACCTTATGCTCTAAGATGGCAAGGCTAGCGGCCAGATTGATGGCTGTAGTGGTTTTGCCCACTCCTCCTTTTTGGTTAGCGATGGCGATTACTTTTCCCATATGATTACTGCCCGAGGGCATTTATTAACGTCTTTTTGGATACCCAACAAAAGTAATTTTTTTTTCCCTCAATTACAAATAGAAGATTGGGGCTGGGGCTACTGCTTGGCGGCGGGCGATTTGGCCAAAACTGGGCTTGGCCCAGCGCTGCGGAGTGGGTGGCCGAAGGCCAGACCCAGGGCGGAACGAAGTGGAGCCCGCAGGGCCGAGCAGACCTGCGAGCCCCGAAGCATAGCGGCGGCCGACCTAGGCGAAGCCTAGCCGGCCGCGGGCCCCAAAAAAAAGCCCCCCTACAAAAAGTAGAGCGGCTTAGCTTTAGCTTATTTCAATTTGCCGAGGGCTTTAAATTGGCCATTGGCTTGTTGTTGCCAGAGTTGATTTTGGGCATCTAGGCCCCAGAGATTTTTAATCTTGGCCTTGGGCAGTAGGGGCTTTTGGGCATTGCTGCGGTAAACCAATCCCTGCTCGGTCTCGATAATGAGTTCTTTGAGGGCCAGTTGCTCCCCATTTTCATTTTGAATAGTGAGGGTTTTATCGCTAGCCAACACCTCTTGCCAGGGGGTATTTTGGCCATAAGCCCAGCTGCCTGACTCTTGGATCAGCTGCTGTTCTGCCTTGGCCAGGGCTAGGGCTCTTTGCTCTTTTTGAGCCGCCAATTTTTCTTCATATTGGGCCAACTCCTTTTGGTAGCGCGCCTGGCTAGCTTGGGTGTAAGGAATGAGGGGCTGCACCGCTAGAGACAGCTTTTGGTCCTTATTTTTGAGTTGCAATTGGTAGTGCAATTCGTCCTGTTTTTGGATACTGATATCCGTCCAGTTCATCTCAAACCATTCGCCCTTAATTTTAGATTTAGGGGCCACCCAGAGCAGCTCCTTATATTGGGCCAAAGTTGGAAACTCCTGCGCATCTAGGTCTACATTAAAGACCTGCATATTCTCCTTGAGTTTTTCGGGAGCCAAAGGCTTTTTGGGCAAGGGGAACTCCGCTTCAATTTGGGCCTGCAAGGCTGCCGTTTCGGCAGTAGCCATAGGTTGCCAACTTTGGTCGGCGGCATTAAAGCGATAGAGGGCCAAACTGCCTTTTTCGGACCAAAAAAGCTGTAAATTTTCGGCCTCCGTTTGCAATTGCCAAACGGCTTTTTGCCAAACAAAATCGCCTGATTCTTGGGCCAAAGGCAGCAAACCCGCCTGATAGCTCGCCAAAGGCGTTTGGATAATGCGGCAGCGAAGGTCTTGCGGGAGCTCGCCCTGCTGGGCCTCTAGCTGAGGCGGCAAAGCTGTGGCATAAGCTTCATATTCGGGCAAAAAGTTGAGTACGTCCTGATTTTTTGCGCTTTCTTTAGGCAGCATCCACCAGGTCAAAATGGCCAAGAGAATAGCCATAGCCGCCCCCAATCCATAGCGGATAGCGGCTGGCGTTTTGGCCTTGGGCTCCTCTGCTGCCTGCGGTTTTTCAGCTTGCCCAGTTTGCGCTTCAAACTGCCCCATCAGGGCCTCAAAGTCTTGGTACTGAGCAATTTTCTCGCTGCTAAGCGGAGGTAAATCGCGTTCAATTTTGTAATTGTTATTCATGACAGTTAGTTTATATTAGTGGTCTATGCCAGCTTTTTGAGCATTTTTTTCATTTTCTGTAAGAGCCGATACACCTTCACTTTTGCATTGTTTTCGGTAATATCTAAGATCTCTCCTACTTCCTTGAATGGGCGCGACTCGAAGAAGCGAAGCTCCAATATTTGGACCTCCTCGGCCTTGAGTTGCTCAATAATTTCTTGCATCTGCTTGTAGCGAAATTCTAGACCGACTTTATCCTCAATCTCCATTTCGTCTTGCAACAGCTGCAGTTGTTGTTCTTCAATGTGCACCACTCTATGTCGGCGGTTTTTTCTAAAAAACTGGGCAATTTCATTGCTGGCCAAGCGGTACAGCCAGGCCCCAAAAGCTAAGCCTCTAAACTCATAGCTGCCCAGATTTTGCATGGCTTTTAGAAATACCTGAGAGCAGAGGTCTGCGCTCAAGCTCTCATCCCCCGTCCGCTTATAAATGAAGCGAAAAATGGGTTCATGATAACGCCTATACAGTGGCCCAAATGCCCGGGGCTGTTGCTGCGCCTGCTGAATCAGCTCCCATTCGGCTTTTAGTTCTTCTTGGGTTTTTGGAATATGGTTGGAAGATGTACTCATCTGTCTTTCTTACTGTGAACGGACTGCGTTCTATTCGCTAATAGAATATTGAAAATCATAGACGTATTGTCGCCCTTCTTTTTCTACAATTTTACGAGATAATAGCCCTGCTGGCCCCTCGTATTCATAGAAAATGCGCTCCTCCAATTGCCGATCGCCATTCGCATTAAAGCGATAGCGTTCTTTTTTGGCGAGCCGTTGACTACTATACTGGTAATTTTCATCCCAAATTAGTCGATTCCTTCGGTCTTTCCTAGTTTTTGTCAATACTTGGCCCTCTTCATTCAGCTGGGCCCGCTCTCTATATACTAAACGATGTTGCTCATGATAAAGACGAGCCAATTCGGCCTCTTGCTCATAGCTGTACAAAAGTAAGCTTTTATTGGGCCAAATGGACTGCATGGCATTGAGGTCCCTCATTTGTCCTACATCCTCCACTTTTTGCCGCAACAAACGCCCCTGCTCATCAAAGTCATAAACAAAGAGTTGCCGAAACTGCCGCTCCTGCTTATATTCCGTCACTTTTTGCAAAGGAACCGAGTCTTTTTTGTACAAAAAGCTGTGCAAATACACCAACTGCTCCTCCTGCAAACTGTCAAACTCGAATTCATCAATGGCCAAAATTTGCCCCTGCCGATAGTAGTAGTCCAAACGACGCTCCTTATCGCCCGTTGGCAAATAATAGGTACTTTTGTAGGGCCGGCCATCCCGAAGGATATGCCGCTCCAACTGATAGGCCGCCTGCACTTCCTTGCCCAAAGCCCCCAAAGACAAACTGCTGTCCAACTCATTGATAGCCAACCAAACAGATAGGTCATTGTAGCCACCAGCCTCTTGCAAAGCCACTACAGAATAGGGCCGTTCGGGATAAACCTCTGCAAATTTATCTTGCAGCAGCTGGGCATTTAGCCCCCAACTCAAAGCAGAAAAAAGTAGCAAAAGACGCATCATGAAAAAAAGAATTTAATTTATCGACAGACTTTATTTATTTTTTGGGGCCTCCGCAGCAAGCTGCGGCGCTATGTTGCGGGGCTCGCAGGTCTGCTCGGCCCTTCGCTTTTTTTCGCTTTGCTCAAAAAAGCTCGGTCTGGCCTGACGGCCACCCCTCCACAGCGCTAGGCCAATAAACGCCTGGCCCAAAACAAAGTCTCTCCACATTCATTAAGACAAAATTACTCAAAAGATACAAGGATGCTCAGGCCTTTTTGTTTGCAAGCTGCAATTTTGCCCAAAAAAAATTATCTACATGAAAAAACTAGCCCTACACTGGCAAATTTTATTAGGCATGTTAGCCGGTATTGTCCTAGCAGTCATCGCCCTGCAATTTGGAACCACCCTAGAAAATGGGGAGAATACCGCCGCCATCTTTATCCAAAACTGGATCAAACCCTTTGGGACCATTTTTATTAACCTGCTCAAAATGATTGCGGTCCCTCTTATTGTCACTTCGCTCATTAAAGGGGTGGCCGATCTCCAAGATATTTCTAAGCTCTCCCGCATGGGCGGCCGTACCATCCTCTTTTATGTTTGTACCACCATTATCGCCGTGAGCATCGGCCTGATTATGGTCAATCTGATTGAGCCCGGCGGCGGCGTTTCTGAAGCCACCCGAGACGGCCTTTTGGCCCAGTTTAAAGGCGATGCCGATAGCAAGATTATGGCCGCCGCCGCCGAAAAAGGCAAGGGCCCTCTCCAAGCCCTAATTGATCTGGTCCCTTCCAATATCTTTGTGGCCCTCTCTAATAATGGGCTGATGCTGCAAACGATTTTCTTTGTCATTTTCTTTGGCATCGGCATTATCCTAATCGACCCCAAAAAAGCCGAACCCGTCAAGGCCTTTTTTGATGGGGCCAATGAGGTGGTCCTCAAACTGATTGACCTCATTATGTTGGGCGCTCCCTATGGCGTTTTGGCCCTTATGGCCTCTCTTGTGGCCGAAGCCCCCGATGCCGAGATTTTCTACGCCCTGATTTGGTACGCCCTAACGGTGGTCCTTGGCCTAGCTAGCCTTATTGCTATTGATGTGCTGCTGGTTATGCTCTTTGCCAAAAAGTCGCCTAGCTTTTTTACTAAAAATATTCTCCCCGCCCAATTACTTGCCTTCTCGACCAGCTCTAGTGCTGCTACTCTCCCCGTTACCATGGAGCGAGTAGAAGAGCATATTGGCGTGAGCAAGGAGGTCAGTAGTTTTGTTTTGCCCGTTGGCGCTACCATCAATATGGATGGGACCAGTTTGTACCAAGCCGTTGCCGCCGTATTTATTGCTCAAGTGCTCGGCTATGAGCTCACTTTGGGCGCCCAACTAAGCATTGTGATGACCGCTACCCTCGCCTCTATTGGCTCCGCTGCCGTGCCCGGTGCGGGTATGCTCATGCTGGTGGTGGTCCTTGAGTCTATTGGGGTCCCCTCTGCAGGTATTGCCCTCATCTTCGCTATTGACCGCCCCCTCGATATGTGTAGAACGGTGGCCAATGTTACTGGAGATGCCATGGTGGCCACTTCTGTAGCCGCTAGCTTGGGCGAACTCAAAGAACCTGAGGTAAAAAACTGGGATGACCATTATCATAAGGAGGAGTAACCGCCTTTAGCCGCTATAAATAGTTTTATCCTTCTAAGGGCGCATAGGGACAAGTTCTTAAGTAACAAGAAGGTATTTGGGGCCCTGGGCTGAAGCCCAGGGTTATTGACTGAGCGAACGGACGGACTAAAGTCCTTGTTCGCTTTTCAACTCCTAAGGCTATTCACTAAACAAGAAAATGAACCCAAGCCCCAGCAGCAAACAAGGGCTTTAGCCCGCTAGTTTGCATAGACCCGCAACCATGGGCTTCAGCCCATAGCTATAATCAGCTTCAGCCCGACTACTAGTATAAGAGCCCTTACAAAACTTTAAACAGACTCGCCGAAGAAGAACCTTAAGCTAGGAAAAAGACAGATAGGCGGCGAAGCCGCCGCAGGCCTAGCGATGCGAAAGGGGGCGGCGAAGCCGCAGACCTAGGCCGTTAGGCCGCAGGGCCGAGCGAGTAGCGAGCCCTGACAACAAGGACTTTAGTCCGCAGTTCGACGACCAAAGGGAGTAACCGTAGCGCCGCAGCTTTGCTGCGGAGGCCCCAAAAAAAACTAGCCAAAAACCACCTCAGTAAGTTGTTCTTTTTGGAGATAAGTTTGGGCAATGCGCATCACCTCGGAGGCGGGCATAGCTAGGGTAGCCTCTACCAATTGGTTGTAGAAACTAGCGTCTAGGCCCGATAAAATCAGCTCTTTCCAGACTTCTGAGAGATTGAACACCCCATCTGTAGCGGAGAGAAACATTCCGAGTGAGTAATTTTTGAGCATCTGCATCTCTTCCTCGGCTACGGGCTCCTCTTGTAGTCGTTCTATTTCCTTATAAATCTCGGTCAAAGCCGCGGTTTTCACCTCCTTGGCCACATCCGTATAAATATAGAAATAGCCGGCATGCCGCATCAGCTCCTCCGCCGAGTAGACGCTATAGGTATAGCCCTTATCTTCTCGAAGATTTTGCATCAGGCGGGCGCCATAATAGCCGCCCAAAAGCGTATTGGTAAAATGGAAGGCCGCATAATCTGCCGACTTTTGCGAAAGGGCTCGGCGGCCAATGCGGATAGAGGCCTGTTGGCTTTCGGCCTTGATGGCGGGATAGTGAAAGACGCCCATTTCGGCTGGGGGCAAAAGCAAGGAAGAACCCTCTGGGCTTGGCCCTTGAGGCAGGCGGCTTAGCTCTGTTTTGAGCAAATCCATGCTTGCTGCATCGGTTTTTCCGCTAACAATCACTTGGCAATTATTGGCCAAAAAGCAGCGGCGATGATGGGCCAAGAGCAGCTCTCGATTAAGCAATTTATAATCTTCCGCCTCGCTATTATAGCCATAGGGATGTTCGCTACCAAAAAGCTTTTCGGTAAAGATGCGATAGGCTTGCAACTCATTTCGTTGGAGCTGAATGCGTAGTCTTTGCTTGCTCA
Source organism: Saprospira grandis (assembly GCF_027594745.1). Classification (NCBI taxonomy): domain Bacteria; kingdom Pseudomonadati; phylum Bacteroidota; class Saprospiria; order Saprospirales; family Saprospiraceae; genus Saprospira; species Saprospira grandis. The sequence continues at coordinate 1,702,990 of NZ_CP110854.1, forward strand.
ACTGCTTAAATTGGTCCAGTTCTTCTTGTTCAAACTGAGGATCTAGGAGCAAATCCATGACCGCCGGCAGCAATTTGGGCAAATGTTTAGACAAGCAATAGAGGCGAATACTCAAACCATCGAAATCGTCAGAAATCTTGAGCTTAGCCCCATAAAAATCAAAGAAATCGGCTAGTTCATCGGCTGTGCGTTGGCCAGCCCCTGCCTTGAGCAGGGCGGCAGTAGCTCGGGCCTGCAACTTATGTTCTTCAAACCAGCGGCCCGCCTGAAATAGCCATTCGATTTTGAGGACCTCTTGGCTGCCCATTTGCAGCTCGTGCAAAATGAGGCCATTGGCCAGTTCTTGCCGCTCGGGAGCGGGCAGAGGCAACTGGCGGATCTGATGTATAGGGGGCCTTTGGGCCAAAATATTTTTCATTACTGTGTTTTTCTAGGATCGTAATTGGGGTTAATGGCTTTCCAGCGGCGGCCATATTCTTGGGCCTTTTGCTGGGCGGCAGCTCCTCCCCCATTTTCGGCTAATTGAGTATAGGCCGCTTCTAAGTTGTAGAGGATCGCAATATTGTTGGGCATAATGGCCAGGGCCTCCTCAAAATAGCGGGCCGCCAACTGAGGTTGTTCACCAATGCCATAGGCAATGCCCATCAGACGGAGGGTTTCAAAGTCTTGGCCATTGCTGAGGGTATAGGCCTTTTGTAGTTCATTGACGGCCTCCTGCAGTTTATTCAGTCGCTGGCCCAATACTCTGGCCTTATCTCGATGCGCAACGGTCATGTTATTATTTACATCGGGATGATCGGGCCGATAGACCTTGACCTGATTGAAGCAGGCAATGGCCTGATCGAAGAGTTTTAGGGCTTCTTGGGCCGCATTCTGTTGCTCCTTCAATTCGCCCATATAAATAAAGGCATTGCCTTGCAACAGCCAAGCATTGGTATAGCTGGGGTGCAGCTCGATTGCCTTGGCCGCATGGCCTTGGGCCTTTTGCAAGATGCGCATTTTTTCGGCGGCGGGCATTTTGGGGTCTTGAATGCGTTCTTGTAACACCCCAGAAACCGCATTGTTGAGCTTAGCGCTATTGGGCGAAACCTCTATATCGGTAGTAAAGAGGGTATAATCATCATACCAGGCCGGATTTCGGTCTATGGTTTTATAGGCATAGAGGGCCGAAACAAAGAGCAGGCTCCAAAGTCCCATAGAATAGTTTTTCACCTCTTCTTTATTGTCAGGCATGCTGCGCAAGAGGGCCAAAATCCCCAAGGCGGATAACAAACTAAAGCCGATAGAAGGCATAAACATAAAGCGCTCGGCCATATTGGTCCCAATGGGGAAGAACAAATTGGAGACCACCGAAAAAGTAGCCGCATAAAAGATCAGCGCAAAGGCGTAGGGTTTTCGCTTGAGCAAACCCATAAAGGCCCAAACGGCCAAAGCAATATGGAACAATAAAATCAGGAGTACCCAAGGATCTGTTAGAGTTGGAATTTCATTTTTGGCCCCACGGATATGCTTAGGATAATAATCATTGGTCAATGGATGTGGAAGCACCAAAAGACGGACATATTCGCCCCAGGTATAGAGCACCGTTCCATAGCGTTCTGAATCGCTAAAGGGGACATATACCTGCGTTTTGCCATCGGGGGCGGGCGCCAATTTGAGGTAGGGATCATTCATTAGTTCGACGGCGGGCTCTGTTTTGCCATCCCAACCAATGGCGGGATTGCGCATGCCAAACCAAAAAACGGCGGCGGCCACCACAAAGGGAACCGTCCATATCAATAATTTGTCGAAGCCCAATTGCTTACGGAAGAAGTAGAACGAAAGCGGGATCAAAACGATAAAGGGGATGGCACTTTCCTTAGAAAAGAGGGCCACAAAAAAGGCCAAAATTGCTCCGCCGGCATAGAGAAAGCGCTTTTTGGGCTGGTCCACGGCTTTAAGGCTCCAATAGGCCGCCAAAATAGCGCCTAGGGTCACCATAATTTCATCTCGGCCCTTAATGTTGGCTACGGCCTCGGTATGCAAGGGGTGGGCGGCAAAGAGCAGGGCCGTGGCAAAAGCCAGAAAATGCAACAGCTTTTTATCCTTGATTTGAGGATCAAAAAGGGCCATGATCCAGAGAAAAAGGACCACCACCAACAAACCGTATAAAATGGCATTGATAGCATGGCTAATTTCGGGATTCCCATCATAGAGCTGTCGACCTTTTTCGTCTTTGAGCAGATTGCCCTGCGCATCCTTGGCCGGCTTCCCAAACAACTGCATTTCTAGGGCAAAGGTGGCCAGGGTAAATGGGCGATAACGGCCCCCTGCCACCAAATTCCGTTTGCCACCAAAAAAGCCTACAAAAGTATCTTCTCCCCAAATGCCCGACATCCCTTTTAGGCCAAGGCGAGTAAACTGATTTTTCTGAATTACAATGCTATCATCTACGGCATATTGGTGGCCCAAGGTATTGGCATAAAGCAGAAAAGAGACAATAAATAAAAGGTAAACTTGCCAATTGGTCTTTAGCCAAAAGCCAGCTTTAGCCGCAGTTTTCGCCTCTACTTTGGGGGCTGGCTGGACTTTGGGCGCCTTTTTAGGCGGTTGTTGTTTTTTCTTTTTTGCCATATCATCAAGTCAATCAAATCATAAAAAAGCTCATCTACAGCCAGTTTTGCTATAGATGAGCTCAATATTAAGAAAAAAGCGGCGCATAGAAAACATTTACCTAGCTACAAGCATCAGAAGCGCTTGTTTTTCCAAACTGCTGTTATTTTGGGGCCTGCCACCTTCGGCGGCCGGGCCCTTGCCGGGCTCGCAGGTCTGCTCGGCCCTGCGGGCTCATTTCATTTCGCCCTGGGTCTGCCGCTACGCGGCACCCTTTCAGGCCCCTAGGCCATTTGGCCTTCGGCCATGGGCTGCAGGTTGAAACCAGCAGCCAATTTAGGAACAGCACAGCCAGCTCCTTCCGCTAAAAAAGCAGGGGCTTTTAAGCCGCTGCGACAAGAAATACCTAGGTCCAACAAGAATGGCTGCGGCCTTTAGGCTGCAGACAAACAGCCTAGCGATGTGCAGCAGTGGCCGTCAGGCCAGACCAAGCAAAAAACTTGTTTTTTTGCGCAGGGCCGAGCGAGCAGCGAGCTGCGACAACCAGCCTCGAAGAGGCGCCAGTTCGACGACCAAAGGGAGTAAACGTAGCGCCGACGAGCGAAGCGAGGCGGAGGCCCCAAATCCTAATAATTTACCACCTCTACGGTATCTAAGCCCAATTCTAGTTGCAGATATTTGCTTAAATTTTGGGTGTATTTATCGGCTTGGCGGCTATTTTTCCAGTGGATGAGGGCCGTGGGCAGGGTATCTGTAATGACAGAATCTTGGAGTTGGCTACTTTTGACCACCTCACTTAGGCCGATGGCCTCAATGTCGGGATAGAGGGCTGCAATTTTGCGAGAAATATTGTCCAGATTGGCCTTATGGATAGGATGTTGGGCCGCCTTCATGCGGGCGATCTCCTCTCTTAGTTCACGGATTTGGCTTTCTCGGCTTTCGATCTCCTCGGTTTTTCGGCGATAAATCTCCTCATATTTACTCACATCAAAATTTTGTTGAGGGAGATCAGTTGGGCGTTTTTCGGTAGACTGATGGATATCGAGAAAGGTATGTTCTAGCTCATAGTTTTTCAGTTTTCGGCTAAACTCTGCAATGCGTTCATCGCTAAGTTCTTCACCAAACATAATCACCTCAATGACCGAGGAATCGCTAGCGTACTTGGCCTTATATTGCAGGACCTCACTTTTCTCCATCATCATGAGGTTTTCGCTAACAAAGTCTTTAACTCGGCGGGTAAAAATCGCCTCATTGACCACATGAATAGCCGTAAAGACACTGGGCACTACGGTCACCACAACGATGAGTAAAATGGCCCATTTCATTTGTTTTTCCCGCTTCTTATCGAGGAACTCAATTTGGGGAAACTGCAAAGAGCGCACGACAATCATGGTCGTCAGGGCAATAAAAATAGAGTTGATAAAGAAGAGATAAAAGGCGCCCATAAAGAACTCCACTTGCAGGGTGGCCAAGCCGTAGCCCGCTGTACAAAGCGGAGGCATAAGGGCGGTAGCGATAGCCACCCCTGGAATAGCATTACCTCGGTCGCGGCGAGAGCTAGCCACAATACCGACCACCCCACCCAAAACGGCAATCAGCACATCATAGAGGGAGGGTTGCGTTCTGGCGATCAGCTCGGCGGTAGGTTCTTTGAGGGGAGAGAGCAAAAAGTAGAAAGCTGCGGCACCGATACTGAGGACAATCATCAGGACCAGGTTGCGCAAAGAATATTTGAGCGTACCGAAATCATTGGTTGCCACGGAAAAGCCCACCCCGACAATCGGGCCCATAAGGGGCGAGATAAGCATGGCCCCGATGACTACTGCCGTAGAGTTGGTATTGAGTCCGATAGAAGCGATCAAGCAGGCAAAAATGAGGGCCCAAAGGTTTCCTCCTCTAAATTCGATGCTCTTTTTCACGTTCTCGGTGGTTCCGGCTTCATCGGTATCCAGATGCAAGCTAAACAAGCGGGTAATCTCATCCCAGAGACGCTTGAGCAAATAGGTAAATGTATTTGGCATAGTATGCAATTTTGAAATGGACTATCAAGATACAAAAGCGATTTAGTTTTTTGTCTCTTATAGACCCAAATGGCGATTTTGGTCACAAAAAAAGAGCAACTGAAAAACAGTTGCTCTTTTTGCTTTAGGCTCTTGAGGGAATTAAACCGTCATGAGTTCTTCTTCTTTTTTAGCAAAGATGCTATCCACCTGCTTGCTATACTTATCGGTTAGGTCTTGGACCGTTTGCTCGCTGCGTTTCCCAGCATCTTCGGGATAGCCTTCTTTAACGGCGGCTTTTACCTCTTGGATGGCATCGCGGCGGGCGTTGCGGATACTCACTTTGGCATCTTCTGCAAAGCCAGAAGCTTGCTTGACCAATTGCTTACGGCGTTCTTCGGTAAGTGGTGGCACGACCATACGGACCACCTCTCCATCGCTTTGAGGAGTAATTCCCAAATTAGCGGCATAGAGAGCTTGCTCTACCACAGAGACCATTTTCTTTTCAAAGGGTTGGATAACGAGGGTACGAGCATCGGTTGTTTTGATCCCAGCCACTTGGTTGAGTGGGGTGGGCATACCGTAGTACTCTACTTTTACGTCGGCTACCATTTGAGGGGTAGCTTTTCCTGAGCGAATCTTGAGGAGTTCACGCTGAAAGTGGACAATACTGTTTTGCATGCCTTCTTCGGCAGCTTCTAGGGCTAAATCTATATCTTCTTGCATAGCTTAAATGGTAATTATAAGGTTGGAAAGGAAGCTGTTGCTCAGCTTTTTCGCAAAGAACGCTGCTATATTACGACTTTTGAGGCTATTTTTCAATAGAACTTATTTAAGAACTATGAAAATGGGGGGCTACAAACGCTGCAAGGCCACCAACTTCGCATAAACCCCATTTTGGGCCACTAAGGCCGCGGGGCTTCCTCTTTCTACAATTTTGCCTTCTTGCATGACTAAGATTTCATCGGCTTGTTGGACCGTAGACAGGCGGTGTGCAATAAGCAGGGCGGTGCGCTCTTGCATGAGCTCATCTAGGGCTTTTTGTACAGCCTGTTCCGATTCGGCATCTAGGGCCGAGCTGGCCTCATCCAAAATCAGAACCTGTGGGTTGCGCAGTACCGCTCGAGCAATGGTCAGCCGTTGCCGCTGTCCCCCACTGAGCTTCATGCCTCGGTCCCCAATATTGGTTTGATAGCCCTCTTCTTGCTCCATAATGAAGTCGTGGGCAAAGGCAATTTTGGCCGCCGCTTCTACTTGCTCTTTTGTTACATCGGGCAGACCAAAAACGATATTGTTATATATGGTATCATTAAAGAGAATGGCATCCTGAGAAACCATCCCAAACAAGGCCCGCAAATCTTGTAAGCGGTAAGCCGAAAGAGGCTCGCCATCCAAAAGGATTTCGCCAGCTTGGGGCTCATAAAAACGGGGAAGTAAATCGGCAATGGTTGATTTTCCAGAACCCGATACGCCCACCAAGGCGATGGTTTTCCCTTTTTCTAAGCGAAAACTCACTCCATCCAATACTTTTTGGTCCTTTTCATAACCAAACTGAATGTTCTTTACCTCTATAGCTTCTTTGAGCTCACTAATGGGCAAGGCATTGGGCTGCTCATCAATTTCTCTGGGCGCTTTGAGGATTTGGTTGAGGCGATCGGCTGCAGCTCGGCCCTTTTGCACATCATAAAGGGCGGTGGCAAAGGATTTGGCGGGATCAATGATATTGTAAAACATCAAGATGAACATCACAAAGGTGGAGGCATCAAAGGCGCCATCAAAAACCAGATGTCCACCATAGAGCAAAAGGGCCGCAATGACGCAAATGCCCAAAAATTCGGTTAGCGGAGAAGAGAGGTCCTTGCGCCACTGAATCCGATTGCTCACATTCAGATAATAGCTATTTTCTTCGGCAAAGCGCTCTCGCTGAAAGCCCTCGGCCCCAAAAGCTTGAATCACTCTTAAGCCCCCAATGCTCTCTTCTATTTGAGAGAGGATGCGGCCCAGACTGGCCTGCGCCTTGGCCGAGTTTTTCCGCAACACCTTACCCAATTGGCCAATAATAAGGCCCACAAAAAGGAAAAGCCCAAAAGAAAAACCCGTTAGTTCTGGACTGATATAGAGCATCACACCTACCGAACCAATTAAGGTGAGGGGCGAGCGGACCAAAGTTTCTACCGAACGCAGCACGCTCCATTGTAGCTCTTTGACATCCGAGCTGAGTCTCGACATCAAATCGCCTTTGCGCTCTTGCGAAAAGTAAGAAAGCGGCAAACTCATCAATTGGCCAAAAACGGCCTGCCGCAAATCTCTTTCGATGCCGTTTCTTACGGGGGCCATGACAAAAAGGGCCAAATAGCGGAATATATTCTTAAAAAAGAAGGCCCCAATCATGATCCCACAAACCCAAAAAAGGGCCGCGGGTCGCCCATGCTCCTGCATATACATAATCAATTCCCGATTGAAGAAAATTACCCACTGATCGCTCCAACTTGCCGTAGGATCTTGGGCGGGCAGGCTAGGCATTTCCTCCTTAAACAGAATATCGAGAAAGGGCCCTAAAAGCATGAGCGAAAAGATGCTAAAAAAGGCGGTTAGGGCATTAAAAATCACATTGAGAACGCCTAGGAAACGGTAGGGTTTCAGATAGGCTAAAACGGCTATAAATGCTTTCATTTTCAGGCCCATTTGGGCAAATTAGTGAAGACTAAATAACTGGGGTTGGGGGGCAAAGCTGCCAAAGTACAAAACAAAATGCAATAGCGGCTCATCTTGGCCGCTTTTTGGTCCATCCCCGCCAAGGAGTAGAGGAGAACGCTATATTTTTGGATGTTTTGGGGCTGCCCACTCGCTGCGCTCGGGTCGGGCCATTTCGCAGCTCGCAGGTCTGCTCGGCCCTGCGGCGGCAAGCCGCCTTGGTCTGCCGCCTTCGGCGGCCCTGCTACAGCCCCTCAGCCGGCGGCTTCGCCGCCTGCAAAACCGTTTAGAAAAAACGAAATGAATAAACGGGCCGAAGAAACGCCCCAAGAGTAAAAAGACCGTGGAGCGGCCTAGCGATGTGGAAGGGTGGCCGTCAGGCCAGACCCAGCGGGCGAAGCCCGCGCAGGGCCGAGCAGACCTGCGAGCCCTGAAACGTAGCGCCGCAAGGCGAAGCCGCAGCGGAGGCCTCAAAACAGCAAACTTTTTTTTTAAAAAAACTATCTTGAGCACACTTATTTTTTTACTAAAACCCACTTATGAAACAGCTCTTTTTCTTTCTGCTTTTAGTTATTTCCCTTTCTTCTTGTCAGAAAATTATGCTTCGTTATTATGGGGTGAAGCAGCCCAAAGAGGAGACCGCCAGCAGTTTATACGACTATTTGCGAAAAAAAATAGCGGTCGATAGCCAGCAGATTGCGCATTTTGCTGGTTATCAGCAGTATGCGGAATTTGAACCAGAGGCGCCAGAGGTGTACATCTTCAATCGGGAGGGCTATCGCTTGCGCTATAAGCCAGATAGCATAGATTGTTCTGGGGGATTGACCTTATTTTTGGAAGAGTGGGAGCAAATGGATAAGCTAGACATTGATAGCAGTTTGCAATTGTCTGATTGGGCCCCTTTTTTTCAGCAGGCTTTTAGCCAAAAGAGCTATAGCATGGCTGAAGATAGCGACTATGTATTTTTTATTTTCTGGGGCAAATTTATGGGCCGCATCAACCAATCGGCTTATGATTGGTACGAGCAGATTGAGGCCATCAATGCCAAGGGAAAAGAGCGTTTGGAGCTACAGATGATTGCTGTAGACCCCATTGAAGGCTGGGAAAAGCCTGAAAAATAGGCGCTAAAAAGCGAGAATCAAAAAATGGGAGTATAGCGCCAAGCTATACTCCCATTTTGCTTTAGTCTTCCATCAAGACCTCATAAATATCGTCTAATTCATCAAAGGATTTGTAGCCGACTTTTTCCTCTTCGCCTCCTTTGAGGGAGAGGCCTTTAATGCCCAGGGCCAGAATATCGTCTAGCTCTGAGGCCTCGAAAGGGAGGCTGAGGCAGAGCGGATAAGTTTGGGCCAGCTCGGCCAATTGGGCTTTTTGTTGGGGGGTGAGGTCCTTCCAGTGCATATTATTGCGCTCTAAGTCGAGCAGGAAGAGGGTGGTATAGGCTTGCCATTCGGCATAAGTGCTAGCCAAATTAGAGAGATCGTCTAGGGATTCTAAAACATCCTCCTTAATAATTTGGGTATGTTGGGCCAATTCTTTGGCGGCGGATAGGCTAGAAAAGGGGCCAAGTTGAATAGCTTGCAGGCCTAGTTTTTCGATCCAGGGCAAGAGTTCTTCGGTTTGGTTGAGGCCCATAAACTCCCCAACGATTTGGGGGCCCACCAGCCATTCCTTCATGGCTTTAAACTCCGTAATAGAAAGGGCTTCGGCAGCATTGGGGTCAATACAGAAGCCCATATATTCTACGCCCCAGGCGGCAAAATAGCGGGCGTCTGTCAGGTTGGCCATTTGAGAGGCCTTAATCATTGTTTTTAGCATGCTGGTAGATTGAAGTTTGGGCAAAGGTAAGCAAGCGCTTTTATTTCTCCCATTTTGGGCCTTTTAAATATGGGCCTGCGGGGCGAGACAAGCTCCTATTTTTTTCTTAAATTGAGGAAAACAGAATATTATGCAAAAATTCCTATGGATCTTGTTTTTGGCCCTTCCCCTCTTTGTTTTGGGCCAAGACAAAAAGCCCGACCCCAGTTTGGATTGGGAGCGTTTTTTTATGCCTGGAGTGGGCTATACCAGTTTTATCCCCCAACATGGTCTAGATAGCCTAGGCTTGTTTCATGGTATCAATGCCCAGATTGTGATTTTCAGCATTGGGAGCTCCGATAAGTATAGTCCGGGGCATCTTCGGATAGAGGGGCGCTACAGCCAGTTGGGCAGTAGCAAGCAAGGGGGCGAAAACCTCAGTTATTGGGGATTTTCGGTTTTGGGTTCTTTTGAGCGGGGAGTTCGCCGGCATTTTATGGTGCCTTATTATGGCTTGGAGCTAGGCGGCATATCGAGAAGTTCGGCGGAGCAGGGCTTTCAGTTTAGTCCACTTTTGGGTTGTAATATTTATCAGGCCGAGCGAGTGTTGGTCCATATTCAGGCCCAATATCCTTATGTAAACAACAAAGAATTTGACCAATACAGTGGTCTTCAACTTCAGGCGGGCGTTTCGGTGGCCGTTTGGTAAAATCCCCTATTTATGCGATTATATTTATTGCTGCTCTTTCTGTGTAGCGGCTGGGCCTTGCAAGCTCAAAAACAAGATAGTTTAGCCATTTGTAAACTGCGTCCAGATTATTCCTGGGAAGCTTATGCGGTTCCTGAAATAGGTTATGATTTTTACACCCCACTCAATGATAGTTTGGGACAGGCCTATCATGGCCCAAGTTTTCGCTTTAGCTTCTATCAGTATAGTTATGATGATGAAAGCTGGGGGCCCGCCTACCTAAATTTGTATGTTCGTTTGCAGCGTTTATATGAAACAGAAAAAGGCATTAGTCAGCAATTTTTATGGGGACTTGGTGCAGAGTTTTCTTTTGAAACAGGCTTATATCGCTCTTTTTTCGTGCCTTATTTTGGGGCCGATTTAGGAAATATGGGCCGCTCTGATCTGGGCAGTAGCTTTCAGTTTAGCCCCGTACTAGGCCTTAATATTTTGCACAATAAGCGCGTTTCTTGGCGCATCAATAGCCGCTATAGCTTTGCCGCTGGCGAGCACAATAGCTCTCTAAGTGGCTGGACCCTAGGCAGTAGCATACAACTTAACTTTTGGTAAATCCCCTTTATAGGAAAATGCTTTCTTTTCTCTTTTTGCTGCTCCTCCCCTATTGGGCCAGCGCCCAGGAGCAAATCAATAAACGCCCTAAAAAAGAGTATCTGGATGAGGCTGGCCGCCTCTTTGCCCCGGCCCTTGGCTACAATGCTTTTTTCCCTACCCAATACGATCAAACGGGGCCTTTTCATGGTCCTGCTTTTGGCTTTGAGCTCTTTAACCAAACGATCGACAATGATTTTGCCCCCGCTCAATTTGCCTTTTTTGCGCAGTTTAGCCAGTTGCAAAGCCTAGAACAAAGCGATATCCGCATGCTGTTGGTAAATTTTGGGGGCCGTTTTTCTTTTGAACGTCAGTTGAGCCGCCGTTTTTTATTGCCCTTTTTTGGGCTAGAGCTGGGCGGAGTCGCTCGCAATGATGTCAATTAGGCCCCTCATTTGAGCCCCTTTTTGGGCCTAGAAATTTATCATGGCGAGAACTGGGCCTGGGAGCTCAAGGGCAGCTATGTCAATGCCCTAAGCCCCGATATGCGGCAACTAAGCGGGGGATTACTGCATACGCATGTCTATATCAATTTATGGACAACAGATTAGGACTTGGGGCCTCCGCCTCCCTTCGGTCGTCGGCGGTTACTCCCTTCGGTCGTCGAACTGCGGCCTAAAGGCCTTGTTGTCGTTGCGCAGCTCGCAGGTCTGCTCGGCCCTGCAGCCGCCTTTGGCGGCTTTGGTCTGGCCCTTCGGGCCACTGCTGCACATCGCTAGGCCGTTTGGCTGCAGCCATTCTTCTTGGGCCCAGGTCTTTCTTGCCGCAGCGGCTTAAAAGCCCCTGCTTTGTTTATGGAAAGGGAATATTTGATTTTCAGGTCCTTCGGCTTGTAGGCCAATTGTTAGCGAGGCCTTAACTTCATGAGGGTTTTAACCCTCATTTATAAATCATTGCGAAGCAATACCGTTGTTGCTGTAGGTTTCAACCTACAGTAAAAAGGGCCGAAGGCCCGCCGGCAAAGGCCAAATAGAAGCCCTGCCACTTCTATCCTTTGCTTTAATTTCTTGTTATTCTGCGTTATTTTTCTCAGCCATAGCTAGGGCTATGCCTTTAAAAAATGCCTTGACTAGCCTGAAATTTTTATCAAAGGATGGCCGAAGCGCAGAACTTCCATTCGGCCTAGGGGCCTGAAAGGGGGCCGCGCAGCGGCAGACCTAGGGCGAAATGAAATGAGCCCGCAGGGCCGAGCAGACCTGCGAGCCCTGCAAGGGCCCGGCCGCCAAAGGCGGCAGGCCCCAAAAAAATAATCATCAACGCAAAATGACCGTCTTTAACTGAGCAGCTAGTTCGGTTTGTTGGGCCTTAAGCTTTTGGTGAATTTTGAGGTGTAGAATGAGCTCCTCCATTTTGTCGGGCTGGCTTTGGAGCTGCTTAATCTGTTGTTGGTTTTCGGCCAAAAGGCGCTCTTGTTTGTGGAGTTTGAAGCGCAAAATACCGCTTTTGGCATCGGCCACATGGTTTTGCTCGGGCATTTCTTGGGAGTTGAGGTAGACATTTAAGCGCTCCCAACCAGGCGAATAAATATAGGGATCGGCCAATAAATTGATGGCCAATTGGGCCAGTTCGGCCTTGGGATGTTGAGTAAAATAGTTAGAATTGATGGGCTCTCCCTCCTCCAAACGATCAATGCAAAGCTCAATGATTTCGGCATAAAGGGGGTGGTCAAACTCATCGAGTAGCGCGCCCATATCGAGCAGAATAAACTCGGCCAGAGTATCGGCTTCCTCGGCATCGGGCCAGGCTCTATCGCCAAAATTGATCAGCAGGCGCAAAATATCTTTTTCTTGAAAATGGCCCAAAACGGCAGCGGGACCAGTTTGTGGGTCTGTAGCGGGGCCGGCCATATTATCGGGAGCGTACTCCCCTTCTGCATGGGGGCCAAACTGGTCCTCCTCCATAGGCGGGGGCAATTCGCCTGGGGCCAACTGTTGTTTTTGCTGATTTTTTTGTTGGCGGCGGGCCTGTTGGCGTTCCTCTCGGCGGGCATCTTTTTCGGCATCTGCCTGTGCCTTAGCAATGCGTTTATTGACCTCAATATGAAGAATTTGCTCACTAATTTCGAGTCGTTGGGCGCAGCTGCGGACATAAGTAGCTCGTTTAAGGCTATCGGGGATTCTGGCGATACTGCCCACGATATCTTGCAGTAATTCGGCACGGGCCAAGGGGTCATCGGCCTTATCCTCCAGCAAAAGATTCATCTTAAAGAGGATAAAATCGGTAGCCTGTTGTTCTAGGTATTCTCTAAAGGCCTTGAGGCCCACCTTCTGCAGGTAAGAATCGGGATCTTCGCCTTCAGGGACCAGAACCACCTTAGCGTTCATATCTTGCTCCAGAATCAGATCGAGTCCACGCAAAGCGGCCTTAATTCCGGCCTTATCGCCATCGTAAAGTAGGGTCAGATTAGGCGTATAGCGTTTGACCAATTGGATTTGGCCAGGGGTGAGTGAAGTCCCCGAAGAAGCCACCACATTTTCGATACCCGCTTGGCTGAGGGCCAGCACATCCATATAGCCCTCCACCATATAGCACTCCTTCGCTTTGACGATAGCTTGGCGGGCTTGGTAAATTCCATAAAGGATTTTGGACTTTTGGTAAATATCGGATTCGGGCGTATTGAGATACTTAGGTTGTTTCTTATTGTTGCCCAGCATTCGGCCCCCAAAGCCGAGGACTTTTCCCGATAAATTATGGACCGGGAACATGACGCGGGTTCTAAAAAAGTCATTGCCGTATTGGGTGGCGAGTCCAGCTTTTTGGAGTAGTTCTAAATCGTAGCCTTTAGCTTTTGCGGTTTGTAGCAGGTCGCTATTTCGGCCATTGGCAAAGCCCAACCCAAAGCGGTCGATTGTTTTTTGCAGCAGACCTCTTTCCTTAAAATACGAAAGGCCAACCGAGCGGCCATAATCCGTTTGCATTTGGGCGGCAAAATGCTTTTGTGCAAAGTCGTTGATAATATAGAGGCTATCGGCTTGGCGTTGTTGTTCCTTATATTCCTCGGAGCTTTCCTCCTCTTCAATTTCGATATTATAGCGTTGGGCCAAAAAGCGGAGGGCCTCGGGATAGGAAAGAGTTTCGTGTTCCATGACAAAATTCACGGCATTTCCACCTGCGCCACAGCCAAAGCATTTATAAATGCCTTTGGCTGGAGAGACCGTAAAAGAGGGCGTTTTTTCGCCATGAAAGGGGCAGAGACCGATCAGGTTGGCCCCTCTTTTTTTGAGGTGGACAAAATCGCCTACCACATCTTCGACCTTTACAGTATCGAAGATTTCTTGAACCGTCTTTTCTGAAATGTACCCCATTGAGTGCTCCTTTTTTTTGCAAAAGTACAGCTTTTTGGGGGAAGGAGAAGGTTTTTTTAGGATGGATAGGGCGCAAATCGCCCGCAGGCCACAACAAAGCCTTTAGTCCGCAGTTCGACGACCGAAGGGAGTAAACGTAGCGCCGCAGCTTTGCTGCGGAGGCCCCAAAAAGAAATATTCTAAATATATCAACCTAATAATAAATTATAACTAGCAATTAAAAAGATATTTTATCTTGGACGGATTTTTCTAATCACCAAATCCCCTAGCCCTTATGAAAGCCCTATATTACCTTTCTCTAATTAGTTTTTTCTTTAGTTCTTATAGCTATGCGCAAAATATTTCGGGTCAATTAACTACAGCGGAAAATGAGCCCATGAACTTTGCCCTAGTTTACCTTTATCAGGCAGATGGAGCGTTAATCAACGGTGGGTTTCCAGATAAAAATGGGCAGTTTAAGTATGAAGATTTGGCTCAGGGCTATTATAAAATAGCAATAGATGGTGGGGTGGGATTTAAGAGTTATGAGTTTGACTCTTTATTGGTGAGTGATAGTATTTCCGTAAATCTTGGTTCATTGAAGATAGAATATGCGGAGGGCGTAGTTATTCAGGCCAAAAAAGTAAAGCCTGTTTTAGAGATTGATGTAGACAAAACTATTTTGAATGTAGCGGATAATTCTTTGTCTACTTTTCCGTCTACAGCGCAAGTTTTAGCTTTGGCTCCTGAGGTGAGTGTACAAAACGGGGCCATATCGGTTTTGGGCAAGGGAAACATTCGTATTCTCATCAATGGCAAGCGAACCAATTTAAAGTTAGAGAACATTCAGCCCAACACTATTTTGGCGATAGAAATCATCAGTAACCCCTCTGCCAAATATGATGCGGATGTGGATGCCGTAATCAATATCTTATTGAAGAAGGGGACTTTAGAGGGAGTACAGGCTAGCGTTTACAGTAAATATACACAGGGAATATATCCGAGAACTGATCTTGGTGCCTCCATTAATTATAACAAGAATAAGTTTAGTGCTAATCTTAATGCGGGCTATGACTACAATAAAATTCGATCCGTAACAAAAGGCCAGAGAGCCTTTGAAGTTAGTTTACCCTATTATTATTCTAATACCTATTTACAGCAAGACCAATGCGCGAATAACTTCTATGTCAATGCTGATTTGAGTTGGAATTTTGGGCCTCAGCATCAATTGACTCTATCGGGGGAATATTCTACCAACAATGCGCCTGCGGAGCAAAATGTAAACAATCAAAGTGATTATTTTGGTGGAGATCCAACTGTTTCTTTAAGTACTGCTGATTCCTTTTTACAGAATCAAACCCATACTCAAAGTCAGTCTAATAACTACCAGGCCCAGCTCAATTACCATAATCAATTCAGCGAACATTGGGGGATGACCGCTGCTATAAACTATATGCAGCTTCAACCCTTGAGTTTTAATCAGTATAATTTTGATTTTATCAATCAACTTGATCCTGGCCAAAGTTTTAATTTCAGTTATCAGTTGGCCGATACGAGTCGGGCTAAACTGCTCATTAGTCAGCTAGATTTTGATTGGAATAAAAATGCGCATAGCATTTCCTTTGGAGCCAAGCATAGTTACATCAATAGTTACTATAGTCTCTTTTTTAAGAACAACGACATCAATTTTACGGGAGAAGACAACCAGTTTGAGTACGACCAAAGTATTTATGCTAGTTATATAAGCTGGAAATCCTCTTGGAAGCGATGGCAGTGGAGTTTAGGTATGCGGGCAGAGCATAGTGATTTGGCAGGAGCCGACCGTTTAGGGCTGGCTAGCCAGCAAAAGCGTTTTGATTTATTTCCTTCGGCCTCTGTTCTTTGGTTCAAATCCAATAAGCATATTTTTCGATTTGCTTATAGTAAGTCGATTCAGCGGACAGGTTTCTTTGACCGCAGTCCTTATCGATATTACACCGGTTTGTACACTCAATTTCTGGGGAATCCCAATCTTCGTCCACAAATTACACATAGCGGAAGTTTGAGTTATATTCTGAATGGCCAGTTTATGTTTACTCTTTTTCAGAATGAAATGATTGACTATATCAATCAAATTTCTGAGCGAGAAGGCAGTTTAGAGCGTTTTCAAAACATCAACTTTCAGAATTCAACCTTTGGGCTTTCTATTGGAGGACAACTGCCGCTAAAAAAATATGGACAGCTTAGCGTTAAGGTCAGTCCAACAGGAATTTATAGTCGCGGGATGGCTCAGGGAGAAAACTTCAAGACCTTATCCTTTAACACCAACTGTTATTTGATGCATAGTTTTAGCCTTTGGAACTGGATACAGGTGGATATTGTGGCCAATTATAGTTCCCCTATGGCAATAGCCATTTATGAGCGCAAGCATCTTTTTTATATGGACATCAATCTGCGCAAGCGTTTTTTGCAAGACAAACTATCGGTCTCGCTTTATCTAGCTGATATTTTCGGGACCAATGTAGAGCGCAATAGCGTTGATTTTTATCAGCAGAAAATGCAGGTTAAGCATTATCGAGATGTACAGACCCTGACGCTTTCGTTGCAGTATAACTTTAATTATGGCCGTGAACGAGATATTTTTTCCGTAGAAACTATGGATGAAAATACATTGGAGCGGGTAATAAAGTAGGGCTGTAGAAAAGGCCAAGGGGATTCTCCCTTGGCCTTTTTTGTTTTGTTGCCTACAACAACTCCCCCTCTACCCCCATCCCAAACAGAGCAAAATCATACTTTGCAGGATCTTCAGCACAAAGCGTTCTAGCAGCTTGCCCCAACTCCAAACAAGCCGCCCAATCGTCTTTTTCTCGCTGCAAAAGCCCCAAGGCCCTCGCCTGCCGACCGACATGCACATCTAATGGAAGCAGTAGTTGCGCAGGCGAAATTTGCCGCCAAAGCCCAAAATCTACACCCGCCTCATCTCGGCGGACCATCCAACGCAAAAACATATTTAAACGCTTACAAGCCGATTTCCGCGCAGGAGTAGCAATGTGTTTTCGGGTCCGCTGAGGGGCCTCTTCCAAGGCAAAAAAGTCTTGCTCAAAGCCGAGCAAAGCCGGCCCAACATGCTCATCTTCTGGCCCAAGATGCCGCGCAAATGCCTGCTCCAAACTATCCTCTTTTTGGTAATATTGCTGCAACCAATGCAAAAAATAAAGGGCATCCGTGGGCTGAAAGGTCCGATGCTTAAAGTCCAAAAATGCCTTGCGGTCCGCCTCCTCATGGTTGACAATAAAATCATGGGGCGCATAATCCATCAACTCCAATAAACGCTTTCCACTCTTAATGATGCTGGCCCGACGCCCCCAAGCCAAAACAGCCACCCAAAAGCCAATAATCTCCCGATCAGCCGCCTTGCTCAAACTATGCGGCAAACTAATCGGATCATCTTTGATAAAATTTGGTCGGTTGTATTGCGCCACTTTTTCATCCAAATAGGCCTTAATATCTTTCATTTTTTTTGTTTTTGGGGCCTCCCGCCTGCGGCGGGCGCTACGTTGCGGGGCTCGCTGCTCGCTCGGCCCTGCGGCAGCAAAGCTGCCTGGGTCTGGCCCTTTGGGCCACCCCTCCACATCGCTAGGCCAAATGCGCTAAAAAAAAACTTTGGCCCTCTTCAAGAGGACCAAAGTCGAAAACTAAACCCTAAAACCCATGAATAAACTTTAAATGCGTCATAAGCGCATGAGCTGACTTAAATTAACCGCTCCATCAGGAGCTGTCTAAGTTGCTTAAGTTCTATTAGTAAACTACACTCTCCAAAAAAGGTTGAGCCTTTTTTCATTTTTCTTTCCAAACTGGTCCTTCTGCATCTAGAAGGCGCGAAGCGCCTGGACTAGCGATGTGTAGCAGTGGCCGTTAGGCCAGACCAAGGCCGTCAGGCCGCAGGGCCGAGCGAATAGCGAGCTGCGAAACGTAGCGCCGCAGCTCTGCTGCGGAGGCCCCAAAAACAACTAGTTCTCAATGGGAACTATAGGCCGCCGAGCGAGCTTTAGCAAAGAAAAAAATGAAAACAGTAAATTATCAGGATTATCTGGCGGGGATTCCGCCAAAGGGGCAGCATATTTTGGCCCAAGAAAGAGGCAATGAAATTTTGGTGTATCAGGCATTTCGGCCCGAAATTGCCCAGTATGCTTTGGCGCATCAGCAGTTTGGGGGAGCGCATTACAGCTTTTCGAGAATGACATGGATCAAGCCCAACTTTTTGTGGATGATGTTTCGGGCGGGTTGGGCCAGCAAAGCAGGCCAAGAATATATTTTGGGCATTTGGATCAAAAAATCGGGTTTTGAAGAGATTTTGGCCCAATCGGCTTATAGCTCTTTTAAGGCCGAAATTTATGCCGATCGAGAAAGCTGGCGCAAAGATTTGGAGCAGAAAAAAGCCCGTTTGCAATGGGATCCCGACCATAATATTTATGGCGGCAAAGAAGAACGCCGAGCCATCCAATTGGGCATTAAAGGCGAGCTATTGCAACAATTCAATCAAGAAATGATCGTAGAAATTCTAGATTTGCGGCCCTTTGTTTTGGCCCAAAAAGCAAAAATTGATGCGGGGCAGCTCAGCGAATTGCTGCTGCCCGAAGAAAGGGTATTTAGGCCCAAAAATGAGGAATTAGCTGCCTTTTTGGGCCTAGATGAGGGTTAAGCGCCAAAGCGTTCCTTCAATAAAGCTTGCAATTCAAAAAGTTGGTCGCGATATTGAGCGGCGGACAAAAAGTCGGTGGCCTTGGCCGCCTCTTTCATTTTACGGCGGGCCTCTTCGATCGCTTTTTCTAGCTGTTCCTTAGACATCGTTTTGAGGATCGGATCTTCAGCCACCATATTTTGCTGCTCGTTTTGCTCATATTCCTTGCCTTGCAGGCGGCCATCTAGGACCGAGCTTTGGCGGCGAATTTCATCCTTAGATTTGAGGACCGTAGTGGGCGTAATGCCGTGTTTTTCGTTATAAGCCATCTGAATGCTGCGGCGGCGATTGGTTTCATCTATCGTTTTTTGCATAGAAGGCGTCATCTTATCGGCATAAAAAATTACACGGCCATTGGCATTACGGGCGGCCCGTCCTGCGGTCTGTGTGAGTGAGCGTTCATTGCGCAAAAAGCCTTCTTTATCGGCATCGAGGATAGCGACTAGGGCCACCTCGGGTAGGTCCAAACCTTCACGGAGAAGGTTGATTCCAATCAGCACATCAAACTCGCCTAGGCGGAGATCTCTCAAGATTTCCACTCTTTCCAAAGTGTCTACATCCGAGTGAATATAGCGACAGCGGATATTATATTTTGCCAAATATTTTGCGAGTTCTTCCGACATCCGTTTGGTAATGGTCGTGACCAACACCCGTTGATCTTTGCGGGTCGCGCTGCGGATTTCGTCCATAAGATCATCCACTTGGTTGATGCTGGGCCGCAACTCAATGGGCGGATCGAGTAAGCCCGTGGGGCGAACGATTTGCTCCACCACTTCGCCCTCTGTTTTTTCCAATTCGTAAGCGGCGGGCGTAGCGCTCACAAAAACCACCTGTCGCATCAGGCTTTCAAACTCCATAAAGTTGAGTGGGCGGTTATCTAGGGCCGAGGGCAGACGGAAACCGTGTTCGATCAAAGACATTTTTCGGGCTCTATCGCCGCTATACATGGCTCTAAATTGCGGCATCGTCACATGGCTCTCATCCACAATCATGAGAAAATCCTCTGGAAAATAATCGAGTAGGCAGAAAGGGCGGGCGCCAGCTTGGCGGCCATCAAAGTAGCGAGAATAATTTTCTACGCCAGAGCAATAGCCCAATTGGCGCATCATTTCTAGGTCCATATTGACCCTTTCCCGCAGGCGTTTGGCCTCTATATGCTTGCCTTCATCCTCCATATATTCATAATGTTCACGGAGTTCATCCTCAATTTGTCGAATGATTTGCTGCATACGATCTTTGGGGGCCACATAAAGGTTGGCGGGAAAGATAGCGACCACGCTAAGGTCTTCTAATTTTTTGCCTGTTTCGGTATCTATACGTTCAATTTCGTCGATTTCATCGCCAAAAAAGCTAAGGCGGAGACCATAATCGGTATAAGGGAGGTTAATATCTAGGGTATCGCCTCGCACCCGAAACTCTCCTCGTTCAAAGCTATTTTCACTACGGGCATACAGGCTGTCTACCAGTTGGTAAAGCAGGCTATTTCGGCTAATATTTTGGCCAACTTCTAGGCGCATCACGCCTTTTTTATAGTCTTCGGGGTTTCCCATACCATAAATACAAGAAACCGAGGCCACCACCACAATATCTCTGCGGCCCGATAATAGCTGAGAGGTAGCTCTTAGGCGAAGTTTGTCCACCTCATCATTAATGGCCAAATCTTTCTCAATATAGGTGTCGGTAGAAGGCACATAAGCTTCTGGCTGATAGTAATCGTAATAAGAAACAAAGTACTCTACCGCATTATTTGGAAAAAACTGCTTAAACTCGCCATACAATTGGGCCGTCAGGGTTTTATTATGCGTTAAGATCAGGGTAGGCTTTTGCAACTCCTGAATCATATTGGCCATAGTAAAGGTCTTTCCAGAACCCGTTACCCCAAGCAAACACTGGTAGCGCTCCCCTCTGAGGGCGGCTTCTACCAATTCTGCAATAGCCTTGGGTTGGTCGCCAGCTGGCGAAAATGGAGAGTGGATCTCAAACTGCATAACTTTGGGCATTAATGAGGGGCAAAAATACGACTTTTGCCTTAGGCGCAATCAATATTCATCCTATCTTTTATTTTAAAAACAAATCTTATGCGTATCAGTTTGTTCATGGGCCTCTTACTGCTCCTTTTTTCCAGCTCGGCCTCGGCCCAAAAGATCAAGTTTTCTGTTGACCATCCCATTGTTCAGCGGGTCGTTAAGGCCGCTCTCAAAGAATATATTCCGAAGGTGCGGAAGAAAAACGAGAAGATCAAAGACATTCAGTTTAAGTCGACCAAAGCCGGAGAAGACTATAATAAAATCAAGGGCACCGTTTTATTTGACAAGCCGGGCAAGGCTTTGGGCAATGGCAATTACCGCTTTAAAATGAAGATCGGCAACAATTTGCTCAAGCCCGAAATCAAGAGCCTAAAGCTGCAGGTGGCCCGCATTTGGTTTATTCGATTCTACAAAAGAGTGATTTAATTTTTTTGGGGCTGCCCCGGCCTTTGGCCGGGTCGGGCTGTGCCGCAGCTCGCAGGTCTGCTCGGCCCTGCGGCGGCTGCGCCGCCTGGGTCTGGCCTTCGGCCACTGCTTTCCATCCCTCAGCCAAGGCGGCTGCGCCGCCTTTCTGGACCAAAACAGCCCCAACTAGCGTGCTAGTTGGGGCTGTTGTTTTTAGGCCAATGGGCGGTTATTCCCAAATAATATCACATTGGTCATGATAAAGCCCTACCTCTTTGATCTGCTCATAGGAAAGCTTTGTTCCAGAAACATCCAAATACAATAGGCTGGCTTTAGAGGCCCAAACCTTGGGCAATTCATTATAAGGCATATTGGCTATTTCTAGTGATTCTAGCTTAGGGAGCTGCGCAATAAAGGCGGGAAACTCATAGACCAGATCATCTTCCAAAAGGTCATCAATACTGGTACAAGAAGAAATATTGAGGCTAGTGAGGGGGAGTTTTTCCATTCCTTTAGGAAAAACCAGCTTTTCATTATTAGAGAGGTCCAATTCTTCTAATTCTTGGAGTTTTGCCAAAGAAGGATGAATTTTATCAATCATATTGGCATCCAAGTAAATGCTTTTCAACTTTGTGGCGCCGGTAAAATCTGGCGTACTAAAAAGCAGGCAACTACTCATATAGAGTTCTTCTAAGGCGGGCATATATTGGCCCTTAAAGAAATTGGGGCCCATAATATTTTCACTAAGATAAAGGAGCTTTAGCTTTTTCATGGGCGCCTCCAAATTATTCACAACAATCAGGTTGTTATCTAGGTGTAGCTCTGTTAAGTTGGGAATTTGGGCAAAAAAGGCGGGAATTTCCCCTAGGGTATTATTGCTCAGCAATAGCTCTTCTAATTGTTGAAGTTGCGTTAAGCTTTCGGGCAACTCGCCAATTTCATTTCCAATAAGGCTCAATTCTTTAAGTTGGCTGTAGGCCATAATTTAGCTAGGGATCTCCGTCATGCCGCAATTATCCAAGCTCAGGTAATGGAGTTGGGCCAATTGTTTGGGCAATTTTTGAATTTTTGTGCGATTTACAAACAGGTCCTTCAAGCCTTCGGCCTGAATATCTAGCGTATGCAGGGGGTTGTCGCTTAAATCTAGGTTTTGCAAATTGCCCCCAAAAGAAAGCTTCATCTCTTCAATTTTATTTTCGCCTAGGTCTAGGTAATTTAGAGCTGGAAGTTGGCCCAAAACCTTGGGGCATTCCTTAAGATTAAGGCGAAGCAACTCTAATGTTTTGAGCTTTTTCAGGCTAGCAAGAGCGTTCCAATCGGCGCTGGCCATGGCTGTATTTTTAGATAAATTGAGTTCTTCTAGGCTTGGGATGGCTGCAATTTGCTTTAGGGCCTCTGGACCAAGTTGGTTACTGGCCAAATAAAGCGTTTTCAGCTTAGTCAATTGGCTAAAACTAGAGGGAAGCGTCTGTATGGCGTTATCGTCTAGGTCCAAATATTCCAAATTGGGGAACGCCCCCCAAATGTCGCCGATTTCGCTTAGTTCAATCCCATTCACGCTCAATTCCTTGAGGTTGGTAAAGGCCTTTAGGCTTTCGGGAAGGCGGCTAAAGCTCTCTTCTGAAAGGTCGAGGATATAGACTTCTTTTGGATTAGCGGCTAGGGCTTCTTCTAAAGAGTAGTACTCTCCATCTTCTTGGGCCAAGATGGGAAAACTGGCCAAAAGCAAAAACAAGAAGGGTAAATAAAGGGAATTCGTTTTCATGTTTATAGATTTTAAATGTTACTAATGAGCTAATTTACTGATAATTGTGCCAACTGTTTCCAAGTTGTTAAAATAGTATACTTTTAGCGCAGAGCGCCTCTTTTTTTGGCCTTAAATAAAGTATAACAGCCCCAACTAGCGAGGCAGTTGGGGCTGTTATTTTAAACTAATTAGCGTTTATTATCTAACAATCGTGCATTCCTCTAGATCAACTCCAATCTCTTTGATCTCTTTATAAGGCAGCTTTGTTCCAGAAACATCCAAATAGTCTAGGATCGCTTTAGAGGCCCAATTATCAGGTAATTCAGCATAAGGAACATTGGCTATTTCTAGGAATTCTAGATTCCGTAATTTGGCGATAAAGGCCGGAAATTCGTAGATAGCCTCCTCCTCCTCAAAAGCATCTATACAAGAAGAAATATTAAGGCTAGTGAGGGGGAGCTTCTCCATCCCTGCTGGAAAAATTAACTCATCATTACCAGAGAGATCCAATACTTCTAGTAATGGGAGCTCTGCCAAAGAAGGATGAACATTACTTACACTATGGTCATCCATATAAATAATTTTCAACTGATTTGCCCCAGTAAAATCTGGCGTATTATAACAGTTGCCTCGACTCATATAAAGCTCTTCTAAGGCTGGCATATACTTCCCCTTAAAGAAAGTTTCCTTCATTGTCACCATATATTGGTTAATACTAAGTACCTTCAGCTTCCTCATTGGCTCCTTTAAACTATTAACCCTCAAAAGATTACTATCTAAATTTAACTCTTTTAAGTTAGGGAGTTCGGAAAAAAAGGCAGGAAGTTCTTCTATTTCATTACCACTTAGGTCTAGTTTTTCTAGATGCTGAAGTTGAGTTAAATTTGCAGATACTTCACGCATAATAGTACCACGAAAAACTAATTCTTTAAGTTGGCTATAAGCCATAACTTGAGAAGGTATATTGGAGTGTATAGAGCCCTGCAAATTGAGGTAAGTCAGTTGATCCAATCGCTTAGGAAAACTGCGAATTGGAGTAAATCCGATCAATAAACTCTTTAAACCTTTAGCCTCAATATCCAGATGTGTTAAACGCCCCTCACTTAGGTCTAAGTATTCTAAGTTTGGGCCAAAAGAGACGTTAATTTCTTCAATAAGATTCATGTGTAGGTCTAGATAGGTCAAGGCAGGCAGTTGAGCAAAGACTTTAGGAAAGTCTTTAAGCCAGCAGCCACCCAGCTCTAATTTTTTGAGTTTTTTCAGGCTAGCAAAGGCATCCCAATTGGCCGAACGAAATGTTGTATCATTAGACAAGCTGAGTTCTTCTAGGTTCTTAAGGGCTGCAATTTGCTTGAGGGAAGCTGAACCAATTCTGCTATGAGACAAAGAAAGCGTTTTCAGTTTGCTCAACTGGCTAAAGCTGGGGGGGAGTTCTTCAATACGATTATCGCTTAGGTCCAAATACTCCAAATTGGGAAAAGCGCCCCAGATATCGCTCAACTTGCTCAGTTTACTATTGTTTATCATCAATTCCTTGAGATTAGTAAAGGCCTCTAGGCCTTTGGGAAGGCCGCTGCTAAAGTTCTCTTGTGAAAGGTAGAGGCCATAGACTTCTTTGGGGTTAGCGGCTAGGGCATCTTTTAAAGAGTAGTACTCTCCATCTTCTTGGGCCAAGATGGGTAAGCTGGCCAAGAGCAAGAATACAAAGGCCAAGAAATAAGAATTCGTTTTCATGTTTATAGATTTATGAATGCAGAACGAATTGGCCAACAACAGGCCCTAAACGACAGGCCTATGCTTCGTTGTTTTTCAACTCATTCAATGTATACACTAAAGCAAGTAACTAATTTTCTGGCCCATGCAGCCAGCTGTACTGAACTTGTTTAGGCTGATGACTTGGCGCTAGTTAGGCGGCGAAGCCGCCCCGGCTGAGGGATGGATAGCAGTGGCCGAAGGCCAGACCCAGGCGGCAAAGCCGCCGCAGGGCCGAGCAGACCTGCGAGCTGCGACACAGCCCGACCCGAGCAAAGCGAGGGGCAGCCCCAAAATAACAGCAGTAATAAACCCTAAACAGTATAGATTAGGCAAATAAAACAATTAGTTACCACAGATATAAATCAAGTATAAACACAAAAAAGGGTATTGTCAAGTTTTGGCTAAAAAAAGACAAAAAAAAGGCCACTCGTCCAGAGGAGAGTGGCTAAAAGCTTTAGGATAACGGGTTTAGAACTCGCTAGCCTTTGCCTGATTATTTTTATAGACGAAAGCGCCTGGAAAATCTTCTTTAACTTTTTGGAGCTGCATATAGGCCTCTAATTTAGTGTAGTAGGCGCCCCAATTGAGTCGGTAATAAGGTTGTTTGTAGGTCCAGTTGGCTTTTTTTTCTTCTTTTCGGTTAAATCGCGTTTGTTTTTCCAGCAAATCGTATTTATCGCGGCTCACCATAAGTTGGATTCCCCAGGCCTTAATTTCTCGATCTTCTTCAAAGTTGAGTTCTTTTCGGAGGTCGAGTAATCGTCGGATGCTAGGCTCCTCATTTTTTTCGATGGCTTGCTGGCCGCTGAGTAGATTTAGGGAAAAAAGGCTAAAAAGGAGTAAAAAGAAGGGACGCATAAGCTTATTTTTTGGCGGCTTGAGTTAATTCGAGGCCAGAAGAGGTCCCAATCGGCTAGCGCCGGCCTGAATAAGTTGTTGGGCTTGTTCTGGGGTTTTGATTCCGCCAGAGGCCTTAATTTTCACTGTAGATCCTTTGAGAAAGCCTTTGAGTTGGCGGACCACCTCGGGGCTAGCTCCTCCTTGAAAACCGGTAGATGTTTTGACATAATCTACGCCAATTTCCATACAAATATCGCAGAGGCGCTGCATTTGGATATTATCGAGCAGGCTAGTTTCTAGAATCACCTTGAGGGTACTGCCGTGTAGGTGCACCGCCCGAGTAACCGAGTCGATATCATTTTGCACATAACTCCACTCGCCATCCATAACGGCGGCAAGATTGACGACCATATCGACCTCATCGGCTCCTTCGGCGGTAGCTCTTTTGGCCTCTTCTACTTTTGCAGAGATGGTCGAGTAGCCCATAGGAAAGCCTATGACGGTAACAATTTTGGGACGTTGCTCAAAATTGGCTAAAAAGTACTTGGCCGTATTAACGTAAAAAGGCGGGATGCACACCCCTGCAAATTTATGATCGATAGCTTCCTGACAAAGTTGTTCGATGTCAGAAGAACTAGCATTTGCTTTTAAAAAAGTATGTTCTATAGCGTCAGCTAAATTCATAGCCTATATAGTTATGTGTTGAATGACAAAATTTGTCCTTTAGGGGGCTAAATTACGGATTAAATTATAAAGTTGCGGTCTTGACTTCTCTATTTTTTATTAGCTGCACTCATTTAGTGCAAAAACTTTTCCTTAGCGCCGAGTTTTCTCCTCTTTTTATCTGCTTCAAGATTGTTTTGGGCTAAAAGTAAGGGGGGAAATAACTAAAGCTTAAAGTAAAAACTTGAGGAAAGTTTTAGATTATTTTTCACAACTATATATTTTTCTATCTTTGTAGTTAGCAAGCAAATCAGCATAAATCGAAGGCATAATTAACTACTACCTATCTTAGCTAATTCAGAACCACGATTTACTATGTTTTTCCATCCCCCCTACTTAAGTTATAGCATTAAGCAATTTAATGCTATAGCAGAACCTGAGTTGTCTAGAGACTACCATCGGAAGCATTTGGAGGTTTTAGCGGCTTTTGGTGTTGGCCCCTTGGGTTCTACTTTATCCCCTTGGTATAATCAGCCAGCTGTCACTGTTTTTGCTGTTTATGATGAATTTGATGAAATGCTAGCTGGAATTCGTTTAGAGCGCCTAGAGCAGCAACCTTATGAGCTACCGCTCAGCCATGCTATTTGTGTAGACAGCCCCGACTTACTTCCTAAAATTGGTCGTCATAAAGGCCAACTTGCTGAAATCTGTGGAGCTTGGGTAGCTACTACAGCAAGAAAGTGTGGACTATTGCAACATTTGATTGGTCTTTGTATAGATCAGGGAAAAAAAATGCAGCTAGACTATTTGTTAGCGATGCCTCCTGAGCATACAAAGGGCATATTTACGGAATATGGCTTTAGCCCTGTCCCTAATGCCTTTGGCCGAAGCGAGTATTGTTATCCAGATGATCGCTACAAGTCTACTTTAATGGAACTAGATTTATCTCTTCAACTTGCTCAAGCCAGTCCGGCTACTTGCAGCTAACTTCAACTAAACATGTACTCTACTTCTACTCTAGAAGAATACTTAAAAAGTATTCTTCCAGCCACTACTATATCTATGGCGCCTAAGGCAGCCAAAGAAAACCTCACCGAATACCAGGCTCCAGATATTATTGCCGAGCTGCGCCCAACTAGCCAAGAAGAATTGGCGGCTATTTTAGCCTTAGCCCAAGAAGAAGGGCTTAAACTATACCCTATTAGCTCTGGCTTTAACTGGGGGCTAGGGTCAAAGCTCCCTGTAGAGGGGCCCGCTATTTTGATTAACCTTAATCAATGGAAGTCTATAGAGGTATCTGAGGAACTAGAATATGCAATCATTGGCGCTGGAGTAACTCAAAAAGACCTACATGACTACCTAGAAAGACATCAGCTAGCACTAAAATTCCCACTCACCGGATCTTCTCAATCAACAAGTATCCTGGGCAATATTCTAGATCGTGGCGCTTCTGCCTTTTTTCATAGACGCCAACGCCTTTTGGGCCTAGAAATCTTGCTCCCTTCAGGCAAATGGCTACAAACAGGCCTCTGGCATTTTCACAAAACCTCTAGCTCCCCACCACCACTTTATTATGCCGCTGGCCTAGGCCCCGACCTTAACGGACTGTTCACGCAATCTAATCTAGGAATCACAACTAGAGCCATTATCCAATTACAACCGCAAAGCAGCGGAATTCTTTTTTTTGCCGACTTCCAAGAGGAGCTGCTAATTCCTATGATCCAAAAGCTCAGAAAGCTCAGACAAGATAATATGCTCAATGAGGGAATTTTACTCACCAATAAAAATGACCCTCGAACCACTGAAGGCAACCCCTTTGACTACAATGGACAATGGACACTTATAGGCTCTTTTTCGGGCAGTGCTAGCCTTCTTCAGTTTTTACAAACAGAGTTATCCCTACAACTCGCCCAATATTGTCAAAAAATTGAGTTCGTTTCCAGCAATAGCACAACAAGCTGTAGCCACCCCTACCAAGAAGTACTAAGAGACCTCTATAATGGCTGCCCCTCAGATTATAGTATCCAAACTATGGCCAAACTCCAACAAACTTCTGTGCAATCAGCTCATGAAGTAGACAGCAATAAAAATTTTCCAGGTATGGCCGTCGCCCTTCTTGCAGTTCCTTTTCACGGCCCCTCTTGTCTAGAACTTATGGAGCTTATTTATAAGATTAGCCTCGATATGAAAGTTCGCCCTTTCTATAATCTTGCTAGCCTAGACGAAACTACCTTCGAAGGCTTTTTCCGCGTATATTTTGACCGGAATGACCCCGAAGCAAGCAAAAATGCAAAGAAATGGAGCCAAAGGGTCCTCCAAGAAGCAGCCGAAAAACTAGCCATTTTCCCCTATCGCCTATCTACTGAACAAATGGCCCTTTTTTGCCAAGATAAAGAGGATGCTTTCTGGCAAACTGTCAAACAAATTAAAAATAGCCTAGATCCCCAAAATTTAATCGCCCCCAAACGATACAATCTAGTCTAACAAAAAAAAAAAGATGGGGGCAGCCCAAAAGCTACCCCCATCAACCAATTCCAAAACTCAAAAACCAACTATAAGAACTTGTTTCTTCTATTATTCACTAGCTCTTTTCTAGACCTTTAGGGAGGGCCTTTCAGAAAACAGCCTTGTGCAAGGCCTTAGGGAGGGCCTGTTCTATCCTACTGCATTATTTCAGCAGCTCAGTAGTATACTCGTTCTTCAAGTATTTCTTCCACTCAGAAAACTGAGTCGTATATAATTATAGGGAATTATGTCTTTCTTTTCTGCAGCTGTATGGCCTGCTGACTCTGCTTAATCTGCTCTTTTTGAGCCTTTATAGCCTCCTCTTGCTCCAATAGGATCTCCTCCTCTTTTCCCTTTTCTTCCTCTACTTCTCCTATTTTTGCCTCTATTTTCGCTATCTCCTCTTGGTATTTTTCAATCTTCTTGGCCAATTTAGCGATGGCCTTTTCCTGCTTTTTTGCCTCTTTTTCCTGCAGCTTCAAAGCCGCTTTTTCTTCCTTCTCCCTCGCTTTCAAAATATCTAAAAAGATAAGGCTCGCAAATTCTTGCATGTACCCCCTAGCCAAATTGGCCCGATCCGGATACTCCTTGGCCGATAAATATACCGCCCCCAAATTACACCAAAGCACAAATTCTAAACTGTCCTCCCCCACGATCACGGTCCGAACATACAAATCAACGGTGTTGGTGCTCATGTCCTTAATCCGCGCATCATCCGTAAACATCCGATCCTCCCCCTTCTCGTACTTGGCCTTTTTCTTAAACTTTTTCTTGCTGTATTTGGCCCAAGCCTTTTTTACCAACTTACTATCCCCCGTCGGCAAAGTCATCACAAAAGCAGACTGACTGCCCTCCGAAAGCGTCCGAAACTCGTCTACTATGCTCGCCTCTAACTGCCCAAATGCAGCAGCAGACCAAAGCAAGGCAATAAATAATAAGTACAGGGATCTCATAAGGTTAATAAGTTGTTCTTCGCTATAAGTTAAGCGCTTAATTAGCAACTCATCTTAATGCTGTGCAAATCTATAAAATTTCTATATATCTAAAAGCAGCAATTATGTTAAAATTAGACCTTAACAAATTGGTAAGGATTTGTTCAAATGCCAATTTAAAGCTGCCTTAAGTTAAGTCTTTAGACTCATTCTAATTAAGCGGATTTTAAGTTCTTTTTCTCTTTTTTTGGGGCTGCCCCTCGCTTCGCTCGGGTCGCTCCCCTCCGCAGCTCGCAGCTCTGCTCGGCCCTGCGGCAGCTGTGCTGCCTGGGTCGGCCGCGATGCGGCCCTGCTGCGGGCAGCTCAGCCGGCTGCCGGGCCTTCGGCCCGGCTCAAAACCGGCCCAAGGGCCGGTAGTGGGCGCCCTGCGGGCGCCAAAGCTGGACCACTAATAGAGCCGAAGCTCTACTCGGCGGTCTTCCAAGGCATTCCCCTCCGATTTCCGCTCCCCAAAGGCCGCTACCGTTATCCGATCGGCCCCTAGCTGAGCCCGCTCCAATAAATAACGCTTTACCGCCTCGGCTCTAGCCGCAGATAGGGCCTCATTTTTTTGGCTGTTGCCCGTTTTGCTGGCATAGCCCGCAATGTCCAACTTTAAGTTGGGCTGCTGCTGCATAATGCTGCCAATAAGGTCCAAACTTCGCTGCGCCTGAATACTAAGCTCCGCAGAAGCATTGGCAAAGTAAATTCGGCTGTTGTATTGCCCCGCCTTGGCCCTCGGCTGCTCTTTTAGCTGCCGATTGAGGTCGCCTAGCATGCCTACAGATTGCTTGATTTCTCGCAGTTCTTGCTTCAATCGGCGATTTTCTGCCTGCAAGGCCGCTAGTTCTGCCTCATTTTGTTGTTGAGGCAAAGCCGCCAGTTCTGCTTCTTTTTGCTCCAAAGCCGCTTTTAAGTCAGCTAACTCTTTGGTTTTCAAAGCTAGGTCCATTAGGGCCGCAGAATCGGCTAGTTGGCGGTAAACGGTATCAACAACTACTAGACGCTGTTCTTCGGCTTGGGTCACAGAATCTCGGCGCATTTTTTTCAAATCTAAGCGCAATTGGGCCAATTTTTCTTGTAGCTCTTCCTTGTTATCATAATAAATGATGGTCGTATCTCGCTGGTCTCTGGCTTGCTGTAGTTCTTGCTCTAACGCCAAACGCTTGGCCTCGGCAGCAGCCAAAAGACTGTCATTGGCCCCCTCATTGATGGCCCGCATAGCCAACCCCAAATTGGCCAAACTTACTTGTAGGTCCAACAACTGCTGACTGCTGTCCTGCATCTGCATATCGATGAGCTCCAATTGCTTGTTGAGCCCCAAAAGCTCAGCCTGGACCGTACTGTCAAAACGAGGCAGCTGCTGCTCTATGATAATAATAGAATCCCGCTCAATGATTTCGGTTTCTGTTTTGGTCAAATAAACGGTATCTATTTGGACCAAGGTGTCTCGGATCACTTCTACTTTCTGCTCTTGCTGATAAACCGTATCTACTCGACTTTGGCCCGCTTCTACTACAGTATCTATTTGGACCAATTGCTGCTCTCGATATACCGTATCTACTTGATAGATGGTATCTCGCTTGATGAGCGTAGGCAAACTGTCTATGGTCCTAATTTCTATATTTTGCCCCCCTTTTTGCTGCCGCAACCATCTCCAACGGATTTCATTTAGGGCCTGCTCATGCTCGAGCTGTTCTCGCAATAGGGCTTGTTCTCGTAGCAGCTCGTTTCTAAGCTTTTCTATATTTTGGGCCTCTTGTTCTTGGGCCAATAAAAGTTCTTGTTGTTGTTGCTCTGCCTCCAAAAGCGCCAAGCGATTGGCCAAGTGATTAGTTGCGGGAGTAGCGGCATAGGTCTCTACTGGCTGTGTTTCTCCTACTTTTTCTGTCTTCGTTTTTTGACTGCTAGCTTGGCTGCTATCTGCGGCTTGGGCGGCTTCTCTGGTTTGGAGTAAGCTCAATTCATTGGTAAAAATGATGGGGGCATCAAATTCGCTACTGCTCCAGCCAAAGCTGTAATACAGCCCCAAAGAGTTGTAGCTAAAGGCATCAAAATTACGGTTATCCGATCCTCTTTTTTGGCCCTGTTGGTTGCTAGGATTGGCCGCATAGGCTTGGGCCGTACTATTATAGTTGTCGGGATAATCGCCACTGACGTCATCCAAATAATCGCTAAAGGTATAATAGAACTGCGTTTGTAGCTGTAGGCTTAGGCGTTGGGCCAGGCGAAACTTGAGCCCTAGGCCCAAACTGGCCTGCCAGGTCCAAGGCGAATAATTTTGGCCCTCTGTTTCTAGTTCTTGCAGATCGGTTTCAAAGATGCCATCCTGCTCTATTTCAAAGGCGAGATGAGCATTAGGGTCATTTTCGGCTAAATTATAAATTCGGCCATCGGACCAATAATGGTAGCGCTGTCCATTGGCCAAATACAAATCGGCTTTGCTGCTAAAGTGGCTAAAGCCGAGGCCCAAAGAGAAAAAGGGCGTACAAAAAGCATTGGGGCCAAAAATGCGGCCATTATCGGTATAATACACCAGATCGGCTTGGCCGCTATAGAGCTGCATTTCGGCATTGAGGGCACGGTCAAAGTAAGGGTCATCGCTTTGCAGCTCGCCTGCTCGGTTTTGGTAGCGGTCATTGGCCTGCATGAGGTGGCTACTGCCCGAAAAGCGGAGGGTCCAGGCGGCAGACAGTCGTTTTTCTAGGGCAATTTGATAACTTAAGTAGCGGGCCATCTCCTCGGCATTGCCATAAGCAGATTGGTAGGTCCAGGGGCGCTCGTTGAGGTCGCCATAATATTGGCTAAAGCCCGTAGAAGCGCCAATTTTCCAGTGAAAATCGGTTTGTTGGGCCTGTAAAAAGAGCGAAGAGAATAAAAAAGCCGTGAGCAAAGGGAAATATCTAGACATAGGAAGAAGCGTTTAGTTGAGGGAGGAAGTTTTGCGGTGGACAGGCGGCGAAGCCGCCGCAGGCCTAGCTGCCTGTAAGGGTGGCGCAAAGCGCCAGACCCAGCCGCCGAAGGCGGCGCAGGGCCGAGCAGAACTGCGAGCCCCGAAAGGGAGCGGCGGGCGCAGCCCGCAGGCCCCAAAAAAAATACTTAACGCTCTAACTTTGCCGTCAGGTTAATTTGGACGCTAATGCCAAAATTTGGACGCACATACACGCGGCTACCTAGGCCCGAAATCTGGCCTGCCGTATTGGCCTCCTCCAAGAAAGTGGCGCCCGCATTGAGGTAAATAAACTGATACAATTTATGGCTGAGCCCTAGATATACTGGGCGTTTGAAGATAGGGCCGCTGAGGTCGTTGCCATTTTGGCCTAGGTCCTTAAAGTTATTGACATAGGCGCCCACCGTGATGGCCGTATTGCTGAGAATTCGGGGGGCAAAAGCGCGCTTGCCCAAGGGAAAAGCTAGGCCAATAAAGGCCGCATTGCCGATTGAAAGATTAGAAAAATCGCCATCGACATAAGTGCCGCCATAGCCGAGTTGGATAGACAATTGGCGGTCGGTTTTCTCGGTTTCATAGTCGTTGATATAGCGGCTATCGCTCAATTTGGCCAAATTGGTCTGTAGAATTTGGTCCAATTCGCCATGAATAAGGGTTTTGAGATCGGCGATCAGTTTTTTGCGGTATTCAGCACGGGCCTCATCCTTAGTTTTGCCCAAAAAGAGGAACTTCCCCTTAGACAACTTGGCCTTTTCGATTCGGCGGAGCGTCTGTTTGATAATATCAGAAAAGCCCTCAAACTGAATATTGGTAGCGCTGCGGTAGTGTTTTAGGCCCGTTTTGACAATCTTATTCAGGTCGGTTATCACCTGATGATTGCTTCTATTGAGCTGAATGCTGCTCTTGCTCAGGCCAAAAGTTTGTTCTAAATAGGCATCTAGATGTTGGTAGAGTTGGCTCTGCAGGGCCTTTTGTTCTTGGGCCGTGATGGGCCGAAAAAAGCTAATTTTAAAATCGTATTCCGTACTTCCCCGCAACTTATAGTTAATGGGGAGATTAAACTCGGTGGTGAGCTTATCAAAGGGGCGTTTCCAGGCCGCCACATAAAGCGGCAGGCGTTTTTCGCTACCCTTATCATTATAGACCGCAATTTCTACATAATTGACCTCTTGCGGGGCCTTTCCCTGCAGCAAAATATGGGTTTCGGCAGGCAGGGGTTGGTTATTATTAAAGGCCGCCTTTTCATAGTCAAAACTAACGGCTTTATGCTGCCCAAAAAGAGAAGGCGCAGCAAAAAAAGAAAGGAATAGGAAGGGGTACAAGTACTTCATAGTTTGTTATTTGGGCTAGTCGCTACTAGCTTGTTTATATATTTTTACTTCTTCTTGAATAAATTTTTGGCTGGGGATCACCACTTTTTCATTTTCGGTTTGTAGGGTAATGGCAATGCTACTAATGTCGATGATTTGGCCGCGAATGCCTTTAACCTCGACCTCCTGCCCTACTTCAAACAGCCGCTTGCCATAAAAGCCCGCCAAAATATTGGCCAAAACATCTCTGGAGGCAAAACCGTAGGCAATGGCCGCCGAGCCCATAATGGCCCCCAAAATGATAAAGAGATTAGAGCTAATGATAGAGGTATCAATCCCGGCCTGTTGGAGGGCCGTCAGACTAATAATGATAAAAATCATGTAATACACGATCTGGCTAATGATCTTGCCTGCACCAATGCCCAAAGAGGCCGTAGCCCCCTTAATTACATCGCGAACCAAGCCCGCCGCAAAGCCTCCAATCACAAAGAGGACAATGGCCGAGAAGAGAGTGGGCAAATAGCTAATTAGCTTAGAAATTTCCTTAGAGATAACGGTCCAGCCCAAAATATCTGAGGCCGTGGTAATCACCAACAACATCACTAGCCAATAGGCCATTTTGCCCATTAGCTCGCTTGGCGTTTTCTTAATATTGGCCTTCTCTAAAAAAGAAGAAAGCTGAATCCGCTCCGCCAATTGATCAAAACGAGCCTTTTTGAGCAATTTACTCAGCCCTTTATTGAGCAACTTGGCCATAAAGAGCCCGCCCAAAAAAACAAATAGCGCCCCAAATAAAGCAGGCAAAGCCGACATAATGGCCGAGGTGGTGGCTTGTAATGAAGCAAAAAACAACTCGGTCCACTTACTAATATCTCCCATGATTAACAAAAATTTGAGGCTATTGTTCAACAGTAGCCCAATCTACTAATAGAGGCCAAAGCCTGGCCTTAGTCACATTATTTTTTCTTTTTTTCTAGCTTTTCACTGCAATCTCCCAAGAGCTGAAAATTGGCCTTAAAAAAAGTTGGCCCAAATAAATCGAGAAACTCCCCCACCAACTTTAGGGTTTCGAGCTCCGAAATGACCACCTTTTTGAGCTTCTCGGGCGGCTGCTTGTCCAAATGCATATTTTTAAACAAATCTTTCATCTTTCCTATTTTTTAGCTGGAGAAATACAGGAGGCCAACCACTCTCGGCCCCTTTTCAATCGCATCTTAATAGCACTTTCGCCCATTTCTAGGGCCTCCGCCATCTGCTTTATGCTCATCTCTGCATAATAGCGCATAGACAACACTACGCTATAATCCTTTTTGATATTGGCCAGACAACGTTGCAATTCTTTCACATTGGCCTCCAATAATTCTTGCTGCTCGGCCTCAATGTCATCCTCGCTCATTATATCAAATTCTTCGGGCACCTCCTCTTCTTTCCTCCGCTTGTTCTTCCGAAAATGCTGCATACAATGGTTGTAGGAAATCGTATTGACCCACAAAGAAAAGTTGGCCCGCCCTTCAAATTGCGACAATTTGGTAAAGATCTTTAGCATAATATCATGCGTCAAATCTTCCGCCAAAGCCTCTCGCTTGACCAAAGAAACCGCCTTCCGATACACCAAAGGCGCATAACGATCATACAAAATCCCAAATAAATCACTCTGCCCCTCTTGCACAATCAATTGCACCAGTTCCTCATCGGTCAAAGCCGATTGCTCGGCCCTCGTTTTTGCTTGCATAGTCTAAGGATTTCATTTTGCCCAATTGCAGTAAAATTGACGCTCATTTCTATTTTCAAGATACAACTTTTTCAGAATTATTAAATTCTTTCCTCTTTTCTTGAACCCCTTAGCCCTCACTTAGTTTAGAACTAAAGCAAAGCTTAGTTTAATTCTAAAAATAAGCTTATATTTGTTTGCCCTTTGGGGCCTCCGCTGCGGCTTCGCCTTGCGGCGGTTACTCCCTTTGGTCGTCGAACTGCGGCCTAAAGGCCTTGTTGTCGTTACGCAGCTCGCTGTTCGCTCGGCCCTGCGCCGCTTTCAGCGGCTGGGTCTGGCCTAACGGCCACTGCTGCACATCGCTAGGCCTGCGGGCCTTCGGCCCTGTAGATCGCTTTTTTTGTCCTGAATTCAGGCTTCCACTTTTCAATATAATTGACACTGATTATGAGCCAACTCTTGCAAAATGCCCAAGAAAACCTCAACGCTAATGGTTTTCTAGATCTAGAAGTAGATCCCACTTTGGACCTCGTCCAAGAAATCGAAAAACTCAAAAAGGAGAAGAACGCCATTATTTTGGCCCACTATTACCAAGAAAGCGAAATCCAAGATATTGCCGATTATATTGGCGATAGCCTCGGTTTGGCCCAACAAGCCGCCAATACCGATGCCGATATTATCGTTTTTGCGGGGGTCCACTTTATGGCCGAAACCGCCAAAATGCTCAACCCTAGCAAGAAGGTGCTTTTGCCCGACCTCAAAGCAGGTTGCTCTCTAGCCGATTCTTGCCCCGCTCCCATTTTCGCTAAGTTTAAGGAAAAACATCCCGATCATGTGGTCGTGAGCTATATTAACTGTACCGCAGACCTCAAAACGCTAACCGATGTTTGCTGTACTTCTACCAATGCTAAAGCCATTATTGATAGCATTCCAGAAGATAAACCTATCATCTTCGCTCCAGATAAAAATCTTGGCGCTTACCTCAATAAAGTAACGGGCCGCGACATGATTCTCTGGAACGGCTCCTGCATGGTCCATGAAATTTTCTCTCAAGAAAAGATCGTTAAGCTCAAAGAACGCCATCCCGATGCCCTGCTTATTGCCCATCCCGAATGTGAGGCCCACCTCCTCGATATGGCCGATCATGTAGGCTCTACTAGCTCTTTGCTCCGCTTTACCGCCGAGTCTACAGCTAAGGAGTTTATCGTCGCTACCGAAGTGGGCATTATCCACCAAATGGAAAAGGCCAATCCCGAAAAGACCTTTATTCCCGCTCCGCCCAATAATACTTGCGCCTGCAACGAGTGCCCCCACATGAAGCGCAATACCATGGAAAAACTTTATCTCTGCATGAAACACGAACTCCCCGAAATCCATCTGCAAGAAAAACAGATCGTAGAAGGCAGAAAATGTATCGATCGTATGCTAGAGGTTTCGGCTAAGGCTGGCTTTTAAGTAAAAAATAAATTGCTATGACTAACATTAGCCTCCAAGCAGCTTTAGCCGCTCTAGAGCAAGAGCAAAGCCTAAAAGGCTATCAGTTAGCCGAGCTAGAGCCTAAAGTAGAAGCCCTAATTGCTATGCAATTGAATAAATTGGGGCTGCTCATTCAAGAGCAACAAATTTACTATGAAGAGGAGGATATTCAAGATGATGCAGAAATAGATGACTATGACTGGAAAATCATCCCTCCCCGTCCACTCGACTAAAGCAAAAGGCCAAACCCAGAAGGGTTTGGCCTTTTTTATGGTCCAGAGGCGGGCGAAGCCCGCCCGGCTGAGGGATGGTAGGGGGTGGCCGAAGGCCAGGCCGAGCTTTTTTGAGCAAAGCGAAAAAAGCGATGGGCCAAGCGAGCAGCGAGCCCCCGCACAGCCCGACCCGGCCAAAGGCCGGGGCAGCCCCAAAACCTAAAGTACTGCCTGCAATTCTTCCCAGTGAATATCAGAATGAGAGCAATCCATCAGGGCCTGCCCATTTTGGACCACAATCAATTGCGGAGATTGGTGCATCACGCCCAATTCTTCGGCAATGGCGTTAGAGATTTCTCGGTAGGCGATGAGGTCCAAAAAGTACATCTTGGGCCCCTGCCCTTCTGCATAATCCCAGCTTCGCTCTAAGCGTCTTTTGGCCATCGAGCTGATGGAACAGCGGGTACTATGTTTAAACAAAACGATCTTTTCATTTTCCGATTGGGCCAAAGCGGCCTCCAAATCGTTTAGGCTGCGCAAAGGCTGCCAAGGCAGGGCCGCTTGTTGCTCTTCGCCCTCCTGCTTTCCAAATAACTGATCAAAAAATCCCATAGCTTTTATTTTATATGAGCGAGAACGCCCCCTTTTGCAAATAATTGATCCACCTTTTTACTGACGGCTGGATCCATTTCTAGTACTGGCGCATGATGCGGCTTGATGCGGGCATCCAAAATCAAAGGTCCCTTACAGCCCCAATGCTTAAACTCCACAAAACTATTGACCCCATAAATATCATGCGAGGGGTTGGTCCGGGTAAAAGCGGCCCACAAAAAGTTGTTGAGCGTTTGGGCCATAAAAGCCGAATCATCGGCCAAAATGATGAGCGGAAACTGCTCTAAATCTTGACCCGCCAGTTCTGTCGTCAATTGATCGAGCTCGGCCTTGGCGCTGCTTTGGTCCTTAAAAGCGGCAGCTTGAATGGCCAGTACTCCCGGCAAAACAAGCTGAGGCGACTTAAAGTTTTGCGGCAAACGCAGATGTCTAGGCAATTCGCGCCCAAGCTCCCGCAATTTTGGTCCACAACAAGCCATAACGACTTTTGAACCTTGGTTCCAGCCAGAACCCGAATAATCTAGGGTGTCGATGGTGGTTTTGGTCTGAAAATGCAGATCCCGCTCCCAATTGATCCGCTCGAGCACATGCTGGAAAAAATCGGGCATATCATGCGTATCTAAGGGCTGTGGCCGATCGCCATCGGCGGCAATGAGGAGAAATTTGGCCAATGAGGTTTGCCCACTGCCCAAAATTCGGTTCGCGATGGTCAAGATTTCCTCTGGCTGCCGCTCTCTAAAGGGCATATAGCGCTCGCTGCCCACGGCCAACAAAAGCGGATGCACCCCCGCCGCATCTACGGCATGTATGTCTTTGAGGCCCGGAAACTCTTGGGGCGTCAGCTCCTTGACCAGCTCATGAATCAGATAACCAAAGCTAGAATCCTCTGCTGGTGGGCGGCCCACTGCCGTAAAATGCCAAACGGCATCTTTGCGATGATAAACCTTGTCCACCTTCATATAGGGAAAATCATGCGTCAAGCTATAATAGCCCAGATGATCGCCAAAAGGCCCTTCGGGCTTCTTTTTGCCCTTGACGACCTCTCCCGTAATGCAAAAATCAGCATCGGCAGAAAGTAAATAATCATCCTCCCAAAAGTAGCGAAAAGCCCGACCGTTCAGCAGGCCCGCAAAGGTCATTTCCGATAAACCCTCGGGCAAAGGCATAATGGCCGAAAAAGCATGAGAGGGCGGTCCCCCCACAAAAATACTGACCTTAAAAGGGTCATCTGTTTGATTGTATTGGCTATGATGCACCCCAATTCCCCGATGAATTTGGTAGTGCAAACCAATTTCCTCATCCATTTTATAGTCATTGCCCGACAGCTGAATGCGGTACATCCCCAAATTAGAGTGCATCACATTGCGGTCTTTGGGCGGCATACTCAACACCTGCGGCAGGGTAATAAAGGCCCCGCCATCCATGGGCCAAGCCTGAATTTGTGGCAGGTCCGAGATTTTACACTCGCCATATTTTACGGGTTTGCGCCAAGCTTTTCGGGGCAGGCCCGTTAGGGCCGTAAAGGGCGTACCGAGATAACGGCCTGGCTTTTTCA
This sequence comes from Saprospira grandis, assembly GCF_027594745.1. NCBI lineage: Bacteria > Pseudomonadati > Bacteroidota > Saprospiria > Saprospirales > Saprospiraceae > Saprospira > Saprospira grandis. The sequence goes on from NZ_CP110854.1 coordinate 1,742,155, forward strand.
TGAGCTGCATGGGGTCAATTTTCAGCTCAATGACCTTTTGCACCTTGGCCAAAGTATGGCGAAACAAGAAACGGGTTCGCTCAAAAGTGCCGTATAAATTAGATACAGCGGGGAATTTACTGCCCTTCACATTTTCAAAAAGGATAGCCGGCCCCTTAGCATCAAATACCCGCCAATGGATTTCTGCCATTTCCAAATAAGGGTCTACCTCTTGTTTTATCCGAACCAACTGCCCTGTTTGTTCTAAATCCAGGAGGGCCTGTTTCATGCTTTTATATGCCATATTTCGTCTTGCTTTTTGATTTTAACAAGCGGGGCAAAAATAGGTTGATTTTTTTCTTTTTTGGGAGCTCTCTTTATTTTTTTTGGGGCCTCCTGCCTGCGGCAGGCGCTACGCTTCAGGGCTCGCAGGTCTGCTCGGCCCTGCGGCCTGCGGCCTTGGTCTGCGGCTTCGCCGCCCCCTTTCGCATCGCTAGGCCGCTCCACAGTTTTTCTTCTTTTGGCTTTCTTCTTCGGCGGTTAAATTCATGAGGGGCTTAGCCCTCATTCATAAATAATTGCGCAGCAATACCGTTTTTAAAAGGGCCGAAGGCCCGCGGCTGAGGGGCTGTAGCAGGGCCGCCGAAGGCGGCAGACCAAAGCGGCGCAGCCGCTGCAGGGCCGAGCAGACCTGCGAGCTGCGCAATGGCCCGACCCGGACGATCATTCATGAGGGTTTTAACCCTCATTTTGTATCGCTTCGCAAAGCGATACCGCTTTGCGCTGGGTTTTAACCCGGCGGAAGGGGCAGCCCCAAAAAAATAGCCAGCACTAATTTATAGCACTGGCCGTTAATAGGTACGATTTCAGTCCTTAATTAAGGCAATAGGAAATTAAAGCTAATGCCATTAAAGCTAAATGTGACAGCGGCATCGCAATCGCCATTACCAAAGTTAATCACTCTAGGGTCGCCATTATTGGGCGTCAATTCAATTTCTCCGGCGGTAATCCACTTACAATTGAGGCGGCGGATTAGGGGCTCGGTAATTTCTGAGGTATAAGCAGAGCCATTGCGGTTTACGCCAGAAGAGTTGCCTGTAATGCTATAGACATCATCGCGGATACCGGCTAGGCCATCGCTAAAGAAGGTAGTACTTTCGCCTTCGGTCCATTCGTAGCTAGTGGTTCCTTCCCAAGAAATGGTATTGCCATCGGGGTCGATAATTTGGCCATTATCCACCTCTACAGAATAAGACATATTGCCGGCGGTATTGCGGCCATTATTGGTCACGGTTACATCGGCTTCAATGGCATAATCATTTACGCTATAATTCTGCAGATCGATAGTAACGGTAGTTCCTGCATCTCTCCAGCGGCCAGTAAATACGGCCTGAATGCTTCCGGAGCGCAGGCGGCCATCGCTGCCCAAGCAAGCCGAATCATAATCAATTGTTACAGTATTGGGGAAGTTGCCCAAGGTGTCGGAGAGCGTCACATTAGCGCAGCTCTTGAGGTTACCATCAGATTGGGCGGTTTCATCTACCTGTTTGTAGACATCTTGAAAGAGCTCTGAAGAAACGGCATTATCCTGCGTAAAGGTCCAGTCGGCATTATCTCTTTTGAAGCAAGAGCTCAGGAGCAGAGAGGCGCCAAAAACAAAGAGTGCAGCGCTCAGCAAATTGATTTTCATAGTCCTATTTTTTTTAATAAAGGGGGAGTTATTTTTCTACTTTATAGACTATTACTGTGCCGCAATGGTTTGAATGCCCTTTATCTTAATCTTCATTTTCCAGTTCATAGAGTCGAATCAGGCGGACCAATTCAATCCGGGTGTCGCTTACCTGCTCAAAAATGAACTCATAATTTTGGAGGTGGAAGCTTTCGCCCTGTTCGGGAATGGCCTCCATTTGCGTGACCAAAAAGCCCGAAAGGGTATGGTAGTCTTCACTTTCTGGCAGATTGAGTTCATACTCTTCATTGATCATATCAATATCTAGGCGGCCCGCTAGCAAATACTCCGAATCAGAAATTTGCTGATGCTCGGGCTCTGGGTCATATTCATCAGAGATATCGCCAAAGATTTCTTCCAAAATATCTTCTAAGGTCACAATGCCCGAGGTGCCGCCAAACTCATCGACCACCCAAGCAATATTTACCTTATTTTTGATCAGGGAGTTCATCAGGTCTCGAACGGGCATAAACTCGGTCACAATTGGAATATCGAAGAGCATACTTTGGATGCTGTCGGGTTTTTCCAGTAGCTTTTGGTGGTGCACATAGCCCTTGATTTCATCAATATTATCTTCATAGACAATGATTCTAGAGTTGCGGCAACTAATAAACTTCTCTCGCAAATCCTCTATCGTGCTATTGATTTCGATACTTTGAATTTCGTTGCGAGGAATCATACAATCCCGCACTTTCACATTATTGATATAGAGGGCATTTTGGAAAAGCGTCTGGTCAATGCCTTCCAAATTGGAGGGCTTGATGCTCTTCATAAAATGCTCTAGGTCTAGCTTGGTAAATACCTGCTCTTCATCTTCGGGCTGAATGCCCAAAAAGATGCGCAAAAGCGCATAAGAGCTTTGGACCATCACCCAAACCACGGGCGTAAGCAACCACTTAATGATAGAAAATGGCAGGGCAAAAAAGAAGAGGCTAGCCGTGGCCGTGGCCCGAAAAATGACCTTGGGCATTAGCTCTCCAAACACCAAAACAACTAGGGTACTCAAGAGCGTGACCAACAATAGTTGGGCGGTGGTATCCGGAAAACTAGCGGCCAAATTCATATAGCTTTCGGTCAAGATAAACTCCTCGGCCAAAATGGAAAAGATGATCAGCACGATATTATTACCGACCAGGGTGGTGCCCAAAAACTCGGAAGGTTCCTCAATCAATTGGGCCAAGATTTTCCCTCGGCGGCTGCCCTTTTTCTTTTCTAGCTCAATCCGCAAACGGTTGGCCGATACATAAGCGATTTCAATTCCAGAGAAAAAGCCTGATGCAAAAAGAAAGGCTAAGATGAGTAAAAGCTGTGTATACATAATATATATAATCTGGCCTAGGCCTAAAATTCGGGGTTTTTCAACAAACTACTGCTTTCAAAGATACCACTAAGCGAATCAATTTCCCAGTTCTTAAACTCAATATCTGAGCGGAAACCATAGCCTTGCATGACTTCGGTGGGGGTAGTTACTTTAACAAATTTATCAGAATAGATTTCATTTTTGCGCTCATCCCAAAAGAGCTCCTCGGTTTCGAGTTGCTCGCCTTGGCTATTATGAATCACTACGCTATCCTGCAGCACAATAAAGCGTTTTTTCTCCGAGTATTCTGCATAAAGGGCCGTTAACTGACTGCTAATCTGCTTATCACGCCCATAAAACTCTACCTCTACCCCATCCGGGAAGATGCGTTTGGGCTCTTTTTCATCTCGGTCTTCTTGCATTAAAGGCGCTTGCAGACGCATCCGAACCACGGCCGAATCGCTATATAGCATCTCTACTTCGGTGGCTTCTTCTACACTCGAATTGGCCATGCCCTCAAAGCGCTTTACGTCTTTCATGCTGTTTTCACAAGCGCAAAATAAGAGCAAAAGGCCCAAGAATAGGGGGTATTTCATCTTTTCTTTTTCTCAAAAATACAGAACTCTATTCATCTTTTTTTTAGAATGCTCATTTTAATGATTTTTTGGGGCCTGCCGCCTTCGGCGGCCGCTACGGTCCGCAGCTCGCAAGCCTGCTCGGCCCTTCGGCGCTTACAGCGCCTCGGTCTGCGGCTGCGCCGCACTGCTCCCCATCGCTAGGCCGAAAAAAGCGCCCCTTTGGGGCGCCCAAAGGGCGGCTTCGCCGCCTAAACCTTCAGGGCCATCAGTTCGGTCCAGAGCTCTTCGGCGGCTTGTTGCCAAGAAAAACGGCTGGCTTGCTGGGCCGTGGCAGCTTTCAGTTTTTGGTAGAGGGCTTGGTCTTGGACCAGCCGCTGCATTTGCGCACTGATCTCCGCTAGAGAGTAAGGATCGGCCAAAAGGCCAGCCTCTCCAACCACCTCGGGCATAGAGGAGGTGTTGGCGCCCAGGCTAGGCACCCCCGCCGCTGCCGCCTCCAATAAGGGCAAACCAAAGCCCTCAAATAAAGAGACGTAGAGCAGCGCATAGGCCGCCCCCAATACTTTGGGCAGCTCTTCTTGGGGCAAATAACCCAGCAAACGGACCGAAGAGCGGTACTTCATTTGGTCCAAATAGCTTTTGAGCTCATCATTTTGCCAAGCTAGGCGGCCCGCCACCAAAAGCAAAATGGGCGAGTTGGTTTTGGCTTTAAAGTCCTCAAAAGCCTGCAAAAGCCTTAGCATATTTTTGCGGGGATGAATAGAACCGAGGTACAAAAAGTAATCTTGGCCCTCCGCATACTGCTGCCGAACCGCCTCTTGTTCCGCCTCCGACAAAGGCTGATAGCTTTGGTGGCAGCCATTGTAGCTATAGAAGGTTTTGCCTTGGGCTGCCGGAAACTGGGCCAAAATATCCTGTTTGGAGTAATCAGAGACCGTGGCAATTTTTTGGGCAGCCGCAATAAATTTGGGCATAAAGTATTCGTAATGTTTGCGGTGGGCCCAAGGGACCAAATCTGGAAAATGCTTCCAAGCAATATCATGAATCACTAAAAGCGTGGGAATTTTGGCCCGCAAGGACAAAAAGCCATCGGGAGAAAAAAAGCGATCGCAGCCATATTTTTTAAAGGCGGCGGGCAGGCTCCACTCAAACCAGAGATAAAACAAAATGGGGTGTCGGGCCGGAGGGCCAAGCACCACAGGCCGCACATTGGGCCCAAAAACAAACTGAGGATCATAGGGGCGATCAAAGAAAAAGACAAACTCTTCTTCGGGATGCTGTTCTACCCAGCGTTTGAGAATTTCATAGCTATACCAGCCGATGCCCTCTAGTTTGTTGGCCAATAAGAAACGAGCATTTACAGCAATAGACATAAGGAAAAGGTTTTGGACCAAGAAAAGGCGGCGCAGCCGCCGCAAAGGAGCGCAGCGACGCGGCTGAGGGATGGGCAGCAGTGGCCGCAGGCCAGACCAAAGCGCTGAAAGCGCTGCAGGGCCGAGCGAACAGCGAGCTGCGAGACAGCCCGACCCGTCCGATAATTCATGAGGGTTTTAACCCTCATTTTGTATAGCTTCGCAAAGCGATACCGCTTTGCGCTGGGTTTCAACCCGGCGGAAGGGGCAGCCCCAAAAAAAAGAAAAAAGGGCAAAAAAAAGCAGCCCAAACAGAAAGACTGTCTGAGCTGCAAAAAATTATAGCTTAACTAAGCTTACTGCTTAACAAACTTCTGAGAGCTAGCACCTTGAGCGGTACGAACCGTGAAGAAGTAAACGCCAGCAGGTAGTTGGCTTACGTCATAAGTCACTACATCAGACTGAAGATCAGCCTTTTGTTCTTTGATTACAACACGTCCAGTAGCATCAGTGATGATGTACTCTACATTGCTGTTCATCTCCGTCAACTCTACTTTGGCAGAAATCTGCTCAGTAGCGGGGTTGGGGAAGATGTTGAACTCAGTAGTTACTGCTTCGTTAGCAGTTACGTTGATTGTGATTGCATCAGTCAAAGTAAGACCGATAGAAGGAACAATACCAGAAGCATAACCAGCGCCATACCATTGGTTGTCCTGTAGGCCAGTTACCGTTCCAGTAGGATCGATGTAGGCAGAACGAACAATAGAAGCAGGAATGAAGTAGTTAGGCATAGAGTCGATAGTAAAGTCATACTTATCTTCAGAGTTACCAATAAAGATATGACGAGTAGTATTATCGGCGTTACGCAGACCGTTAATTTGGTCGCTGCAAAGAATCGTAGCTACATAGAAAGAGTTGGGCTGTAGAACAGCGCCAGTTCCCCCGTTTAGGTTGCTAAGTGCAACGGCACGTTGGCGGAAAGTAGGAGCAAGATCAAGCGCGAAAGTATCTACACCCAAAGCTTGAATAGGCAATTCGGGATCAGAAGGGCCAGTAGGCTGAACTGTCCAGAAACCGCTTCCATCATCATCATTAAACTTATAGAGACGAACTTGAACAACAGCTTCAGTTACACCTGTAGCTGCATTGGCAGTAGCTCCAGTATAAAGGAAAGAATCCGCAACGATAGAATCACCATTAGTGACTGTATAGTTAGGAATGTAGTACATAGAACCCCATTCGTGCTCTGCAGGTAGGAAACCATCTGCAGTACGCACACCTGGAAGCGTACCGTTGTCAGCAGTGGGGAAACCTGTTAGGTCACGGCCCACCTTAGAAAGGTAATCATCGGCAGTGATCGTAAAGAAGTCCGTATAAACATCATTAGTGGTATCCGTTTGCATGTTAGCGCTATAAGATACAGAGTAATCTACACGGTAGTCACCAGCAGCAGTGGGCATCCAACCGTTGCTAAATCCAGGCATATAAAGTGCAGTATCAGTACCAGGAGCGATAGCGGGAACGGCCATAGAGTCCATAACGGCAACAGTACCACTACTTACTTCAGAGACAGTCACATAAAGCATAGCTTCACCAGCGTTGATATCTCCGATATCGTTGTTTACGATATTGGCACCCCAGCCCATTTCGTCGGCATTTACCATACGTAGAGGCAACTGAGTAGAACCTACCACTTTGGGGGGATTGTACTCATCATCAATAGCAATGTCATAGGTTACCTCAGAAGTGCGGACGGTAACATCATCTACACCATAGTAGTAAGAATCACCTTCAAAGGAGAAGCGAACGTGGCAGTTAGTCAAGCTAGTAGCCGCATTAATAATGCTAGATACATTGAAGGTAACCATACCTTCACCAGCATCACCATTAGGAATACCAAGAGCAGCGATCACGTCAAAATCTGTCCAAGTTGTACCACCATCTACAGAAAAGCCAGCGCTATTATCTGTAGATTGAAAGTCACGAAGACCAGCATAGAACTCAAGAACAACAATAGAATCCTCGTATCCAGTCAAGTCAAAAGCAGGAGAGGTAATAGTACTTATTTGAGGAACAACCCCTTCACCATACCAGAAATCAGAATCCAAGAAAGCCACACCATCTCCAACAGAAGGAGAAGTTAGGCCGGGAGTACCAGAAGAGAAAGCCCCCTGAGAAATTCCGTCTACAGAGTAGACCCATTCACCAGCAACGCTATCTACGGTCCAGCCCAAACCATCTAGGCCAGTGATCGTATCGGCAGCAAAACGGCCAATAGAGTCAATTTGGGGATCTGAAGATCCAGCACCCCATAGAACTGTTTGTGCAGACAAGCTTCCTGCAGAAAGCAAGAAGACAAGTGCAACCAGTACTTGTGTAAGTTTTTGGTTAAACATAAAATAGATTTAAAATTGTGTAATTAGAACAATAGCTTCAGTTCGGTAAAAATAGGCAAATTATTATAGAATACAAGCCCATTATTAAGCCTTTGTTAAGTCTTGCTAGGCATTTAACAGGCTCTTAGACTTTATTTGGCCCCTATCTTTAGCGAAGATCAATTATATTTTGAAGTCTTTCGTTTTCCCTTTTTTCATTGGTCAGCAGCTAACTAGCTGTTAATAATTGCTTTACTTAAGACTAAGTTTTTAGTTTATTTTTCTGACTCATTTTCCCCTTTTCAAAAACAGTTTAACAAAAGCTTAGTTTTTTAGACTGCCCGCTTTTTCCCTAACTTTGGGCCTTTAGTATTTCTCTACATAAAAGCCTTTTATGCGATACTTTCTCCCTTTTTTAGCCCTTTTACTTTTTGCTTGCCAAGGAGAAGCACCAACTTCTAGTCAGGAAGAAACGCAAAGCTCTTCTTCTCTAGAGCTTCGGCAGGCCCAAGGGTTTAAGGTCAGGGCCATAGAAAATGGACAATATTTAGTAGAAATTGACGAACAGCGCTTTTGCCTTTATCCTAGGACGTTGAAAATCAGCAAAAGGCTGGAAAACTACCAGTATTTGCCCTACCCCCTAAAAAGAGTGGTCTGCAAAAGCAGTCCCGCCTGGGCCATGATCGAACTCCTCGATGAGCGTAAAAGTGTAGTGGGCATTTCTGATGCTAGAGATTTTGAAAGCCCTTATGTTAAGTATCTCCCCGAATTGGGCCGAGAACAGCTTAATTATGAGGCTTTGCTTTTGCTATCGCCGGAGTTGGTGGTTGGTTATGGGGCCAAAGCCGACCCCAAACTAGCCGACCTAAATATTCCCGAGCTTCGCCTTAAAGAATATGCAGAAGCCTCTCCCCTCGCCCAGATGGAATGGATTCGCTTGTTTGGTCTGCTCTTCGAAAAAGATGAGATAGCCCAAAACTTTGTAAATGAGCGTTTTGCCGCCTACGAAGAATTAAAACAACTAGCCCAAAAGGCCCAAACACGGCCTTCAGTTTTGCTAGGTAGCCAGTTTGGCGGTGGCTGGTATTTGGCTGGAGGAAAAAGCTTTATGGCCCAATATCTAGCCGATGCACAAGCCAATTATCTCTGGAAGGACTTGCCCGGAAAAGAGGGGGTTCCCCTAGATTTTGAGGCCGTTTTGGCCAAAGGACAAAAGGCCGATTACTGGCTTAATGTGGGGAGTTACAGGAGCTTCGAGGAGCTAAGGGCCAATAACCCCCGATATGCCCTTTTCCAGGCCTTTCAGCAAAAAAAGATCTATAATTATTATGGCTATCGTTTCTGTGGCACAGGTCGCCACGGTTTCTTTGAATCAGGCACTATTTATCCCGATGAAGTGCTTGGCGACCTGATCCATATTTTCCACCCAGAGCTTTTGCCCAATTGGCAGCTTCATTATTATTATGATTGGGCGGATGATGCATTTTAACCGATTTTTTTCGCTCTTTCTGGCCCTGCTGCTGCTCTTCGCCCTAAGTTTGGCGCTGGGCTCTAGCCCTATTTCCATCAGCCAATTGTGGCAAGGGCTTTCTCTTGGCCCTCAATCTACCGAAGGGCTGGCGAGTATCATTTGGCAGCTGCGCCTCCCCCGAAGTCTGGCCGCCATTTTGGCCGGTGCGGGCTTGTCGGTTAGTGGACTTTTACTGCAAACTTTTTTCCGAAACCCCATTGCGGGCCCCTTTGTTTTGGGTATTAGTAGCGCAGCTGGACTAGGAGCGGCGCTCTGGATTATGGGTGGCAGCTTACTGGGCCTAAGCTCATTTTGGGCCGCTAGCCGATGGGGACTTTTAGCGGCCGCAGCCAGCGGGGCCGCCTTTTGCCTCTTTATTTTGTTGCTTTTAGCTTGGCGCCTGGGCCAACGGCCCGCTCATCTGCTCCTGATGGGCCTGATGCTAGGCAGTTTTACCAATGCTTTTATTCTTTTTCTCCAATATTTTAGCCCCAAAGAAGAATTGCAGTCTTTTATTTTTTGGAGCATGGGCGACCTCAACCGCCTGGGCTGGAGCGAGCTGGCCTTGCTCACGCCTTTGGTCTTTTTTGCCCTCTTTTTGGCCTTTTTACTGGCTCAGGGACTCAATATTTGGCTCCTAGGCTCTACCGAAGCCCGTTCTTTGGGCCTCAATACCAGCCGCCTGCGCTGGCAAATTCTTCTCATTTCTTCTCTTTTGGCTGGGGGCATCACGGCTTTTTGTGGCCCTATTGGCTTTGTGGGCATGGCCGTACCGCATTTGGCCCGATTGATTTTAGGCAGCCAGCGCCATCAAGTTTTACTGCCTTTTACGGCCCTTTTGGGGGCGGTTTTGCTGCTGGCCTGCCAAATTTTGGCCCAGCTTCCTGGCCTCGAGCAATTGCTGCCCATCAATCTCATTAGCTCTCTGTTTGGGGCCCCATTTCTGCTCTTTCTGCTGCTCACTAAGCCCTTGGATTAGGGGCCTCCGCTGCGGCTACGCCTTGCGGCGCTATGCTGCGGGGCTCGCAGCTCTGCTCGGCCCTTCACAAAACTTCGCTAGCGCTCGTTTTGTTCGGTCTGGCCTTCGGCCACCCGCTCCGCAGCGCTAGGCCTGGCCCTGGCCCAATGGGCCAGCCAAAAGGCCCTTTGGGCCAAAAAAAAGCCGGCTCCCTTTGGGAGCCGGCCTCAAGATTATTTAGCACAAAAGCTTAGCCTTTTTGGGCAGCTTTGGTCTTTTTGTCAGCAGCGGCAGCAGCAGTAGCTTTGGCCTTAGACTTACAGCAAGACTTTTTGCCTCCCTTGGTACAAGCAGCGGCAGATTTAGTGCAAGCTTTTTTAGACTTTGTGCAGCTTTTCTTACCACCATTAGCGGTAGCAGTAGCAGCAGCTTTTGACTTGCAGCAAGATTTGCCAGCTGCAGCCTTAGAGCAAGACTTTGTGTTGGCAGCAGCAGTAGCTGAAGCCTTAGACTTGCAACAACCTTTTTTGTCGCCTTTTTTGCAAGCGGCTTTGTTGGTACAAGCTTTCTTAGATTTTGTGCAAGTTTTTGTAGTTGCTGTAGCTTCAGACTTGGCAGCCTTGGCTGCAGCGTGAGGACATTGTGCGTGAGCCATGCCAGCAAACATTAGCATAGCGAAAAGCATCATGATTTGTTTCATGCTGTGAAATTTAAGTAAGTAATGAAAATGTATGTACAAAAATGATACACTTTTAGTAGAGCGCAGCCAAAACTACTGAAAAAGATTGAACTAAAACAATAGTTAATTAAACATTAACAGCTAAAATTGCTTTGGCTTATATATCTACTGGCTTATTTATGACGGTTTTAGGGCCATTAGGTTTAATCGTCTCGGCCTAAAATGACTCTTTTCTTTTCTTCAAACTCGTATTGGTCAATAATTCCCTTATCGAGTAGGTCTTGCCAAGCGGCTAGGGTATCGGCCTGCTCGCCCGTAATCTTTTTGACCGCAATTTTTTTATTGTTCAGGCGGTTTTGAGTTTTTTCTCGCTCTTCTTTTAGGCGCAGGCGCTCTAGTTGGAGTTTTTCGCGGTAAAGCGCTTGTTTTTCTCGGACCAACATGCGGCCCACCCCTGCAGTAGTATCATAGTTGTACTTATGGTCAAAGGTATCTTGAGACATAAACAACAGCATAATAAAATCAACGAGGGCAATGAGGCCCGGGATTCCGGTCCAAAACAACAGCAGATAAAGAATTCCTTGCACTGGGCGATTCAGGTAAAACTTATGAATGCCGATAAAGCCGAGAAAGAAGGCCAAAATGGCCGCAACAAATTTGTTTTTCATAGAATGGGTAGTACTTACAAACTCAAAACGATTAAAACGCAAAATAAGTTACAGCTTTTTCTGAAAACTTAGCTATAAGTTGGCCAACTGCTGCTCTATTTATTGCGGCAAGCAGGCGGCGAAGCCGCCGCAAAGGAGCGAAGCGACTGGCCTAGCGATGGGAAGCAGTGCGGCGCAGCCGCAGACCAAGGCCGTCAGGCCGCAGGGCCGAGCAGACCTGCGAGCTGCGGACCGTAGCGCCCGCCGCAGGCGGGAGGCCCCAAAAAAACAGCAGTTTTATACTGTTCCTTGTTTATTGTACACCCGCCAATAGGAAATGAGCAGGCGAAAAGGGAGCAGAATGGCTGCGATAATGCTAGCCACGCCAAAAAAGAGGTACTCGCCCTTCATATAATCTAGAAGTTGTTGCTGTTGTTTGATGCCTACCTCGGGATAAAAATAGGGGGTAAAGCTAGGCAGGCCTTCAGACTCCATAAAGTCCTGAAAATTGAAGGTATATTCGATTAGCTTAAAAATCAGGGGAATACTAGCAAAAATAATTACAAACTTGGCCCATTGCGCATAGGCCAGAAAGCTATATTTGAGCAAAAAAAGGTGGCGGGTATAGGTAACAAAAATGATAATAAAGAGGGCATTGGCATAGACAAAGCTCCAGTCCTGCATAATGCTAAAAAGCGGGTAAGTGAGCAGGCCCACCAACAAGAGCGTAAGTGCCCAGAAGATGATTTCGAGTTTGAGTTTGAGTTGAAATTGTTGTTTTGCAAGATCCGTCATAGTATACTCTAGTTTAGCGGGCAAAATTATTTCTTTTTTTTGGCTTTAGGGTGGCTTTGGGCATATACTTTCTTGAGCTGTTCTAAAGAGTTGTGGGTATAGACCTGTGTGGCGGCCAGGCTGCTATGGCCCAAAAGCAGCTTAATAGCTTGTAGGTCGGCCCCTTGGTTGCTCAGGTGGGTGGCAAAACTATGGCGCAGACTATGCGGGCTGCGTTCTTCTTGGGTAGTAACGAGGCCCAAATACTGCCGCACCTTATTATACACCCATTTGGGGTAGGGAGCTTGGCCTTGGTCATTGAGGATAATGAGTCCTTTGGGGTCAAAATTGGCTAAACTCTCTTCAGCTAGGCCTTTAAAGGCGGCTAGGGCGGTATTGAGTTGGGGTAAAATGGGAATAATGCGCATTTTTTGGCCTTTTCCCAAAATTCTCAGTTGTTCGAGCCCTTCATCCCAATCGGTCCAGCGCAGGCCCAACAATTCGGCTCGGCGCATGCCCGTATGATAAAAAAGCTGCAACATCAGGCGGTCTCTTTGGCCTGGAAAATCGGCCTCAAAATAAGGTCCACTAAAGAGCTTGGCCAATTGCTGTTCGGCCAAAAAGTGAGGCAGGGCCGCCTTTTTTTTGGGCAGCTGTAGGGCTTGCATAGGGTTTTCTTGCAATTGGCCCTCCTGCATCAAAAACTTAAAATAGCGCTGCAAACTACTAGCCTTTCTGTGAATGGTGCTGCTTGCTCGGCCCTGCTGCATCAGCTCTACCAGCCAAGAGCGCAAAATGCCCAAATTGACGGCTTTGGCCTCTTCTAGCTCATATTTCTCCTTCAAAAAGGCATTAAACTGCCGCAAATCTGTAGCATAAGCCCGACAGCTATGCTCTGAATAGCGCTTTTCGTAGCGCAAAAACTGCAGAAAAGCCGCTAGCTGCATAATTAGGAGAGTTCTGACAAAAAGTCGATAAATTCACTAAAATCCTCAAACAAACTGAGGTTGGGAGCCGCCTCTAAAGGGTGCATAATGGGTTGGGCCGAGCAAAATATCTGAATATCGGGATAACGCTGACAAAGCGCCCCTAAAAACTCCTGTGGAGACAACTGCCCGTTGTTCGTCGAGCTGGTGGTAAATATACAAGTTGGCTTAAATTGCTCTACCGCCACTTCTAGCTCCTTGGGCGGAATCTGGCTGCCCAAATAGCAGCTCGCACAGCCTCTAGAGCGCAAATAATAATGGTACAATAGCAATAAAATCTCTTGTTGCTCGCCCAAGGGCTCAAATAACAACACCCTTGGCCGATCTTCTTTTGCAGGCTCATGCCCCAACAAATACAACTGATGGGCCAAGCGCTGCCGAATCAAATGATGCACAAATTGCTCATGCACAATACGCACCGCCCCCGTTAGCCAAAGCAAACTGAGCTTTTCCAAAAAGGGCAGCAAAAGCTTGGTCAATAAAGCCTCAAAGCCCGACTTTTCCGCTTCCTGGTTCAAAATTCGCTCAAACTCCAGCTCATTAAATTCCATCATCGCCATGGTGAGCCGCTGCAATAAATTGCTCTGCTCCTCGCTCTCCTCCGCAATATTTTCTACCCGCTCCAAAACCTCTGTTTGCGTCAAACGGGCAATCTTAGAAATACGCATACCGTTTCGGTTCAGGAACGCAATATTGAGCAAGTACTGCAAATCTTCATCCGTATAATACCGAATATTGGTTGCCGTGCGCTTGGGCTCAATTATATTATATCGCTGTTCCCAAATCCGAATCGTATGGGCTTTGATGCCAGACAGTTTTTCAAGGTCACGAATCGAATAGGTAGCCAAAATGATGTATGCTTTGAGGGGTGGATTGGCTAAAGGCCGCTAAAAAATATTTTCTGATCTGCCTATTAACAGAAAAAGCCAATGCTTGGTTGAGCTTGGCTGTTACAAATATAGCCCAGAATTATCAATCTTACTAATATTTAGGGCCTTTTGTGGAGTGATTCCCTGCTTTTCAGGGCCAAAAGCTGAACAAAGTTTTTCTTTTTTTGGGGCCCGCGGCCGCCCTTTATTTTGGGGCGGCCGCCGCTAGGCTGCGCCGCTCGCAGGTCTGCTCGGCCCTGCGCCGCCTTCGGCGGCTGGGTCTGGCCTGCGGCCACGGCTGCGCAGCGCTGGGCCATTGGCCCAAAGGGCCCAAGGCGGCTTTGCCGCCTTGCCTTGCTGGACCAAAAAAGCAGCCAACCCTCTAGCTAGAGAATTGGCTGCTTTGTCACTATCGGCTCAAAAATGGCCTAGTACATATCTGCGCGATTATCCTTGATGTTCATATCATCTTGGATAGCGCCCAAAAGCATTTCGCGGAAACCAGCAGGACTAGCTGCGGCTGCAGGCAACAAGCTACGCATCACAAAGTTGCGCTTCTGTTGTACTGCATTGGGCATATTTTCCATAGAAGGACCATCCTGCTTATTGATCAATTGGATCATGTAAACACCTTGCTCTCCAGCAAAAGGCTTAGATACTTTTCCTGTTTCCAATACATCGGCAACAGCAGTAAGCTTAGGCTCTACCCCACCCACTTCACGGATAAAGGGGGCATCGTAGCGTACGCCATTGGCTGTTTCTACCTTAGCGCTGCTATATTTGCCAGCCATAGCTTCTAGAGAAGTTACGCCTTCTAGTTTCTTGAGGATAATCTCGGCTTTCTTCTCATTACGAACAATGCGCTCTACTTCTGCACGAACGCTATTGTCTTCAATGCTAGCCAAGCCTTCAGGCGATTTTTTAGCCAAGGCAGGGACCACCACTGCAGCAATCGTATTGTACTTAGGGTCAGTAAAAGGATAAATGCGTCCAGCTACTTCGCCATCTTTGGCCTCTTTATGCGCCCACTTGATGATTTCGGCAGCCTCAGCACCTTGCAAACCTTGAGTCAATACATAGTCATTGATTTCTAGACCAGCAGCATTGCTCAAACGAAGATTGGGATTTTTCTTAGCGGCAGCCTTGAGCTCTTCTAGCGTACGGTTGTTAGCCATAAACTCATTGGCTTTGGCCTCTGCTGTTCTTTCTGTTTCGGCAGAAGGCAAAATAGGCTCACTCTTATAAGCTAGACGAAGACCTACCTTATTTTCTCCAAATTTATAATCTGTAATTTGGATCAAGTGCATAGCATTTTGCGTCTGAATGATCTCAAAGCTATCTTTTTGCCCTACATCAAAGATGAAGTTTTCAAAAGGAGCGCCATAGCTATCGCCACGGCCACGGTAACCCATTTTACCTCCTTTGTCTTTAGTAGACATATCCATGCTATGTGCAGCAACCAAGTCATTAAAATTGGCGGTACCAGCAACAAGCAACTTGCGCAAAGAGTCGAGCTCTACATAAGCGGCCTGCATCGTATTGATATCGCGGCGGTTGACGGGCTTCATAATATGGCGGCAAGCCACAGAATCGGGCATAATCTTGCGATCCATCACCTTGACCATTTTGATTTGGCCCAAATTGTCGTAGTAAGGGCCATAAACCTGGCCTTTATCCATACTAAAGAGAGTATCCTTAATACTTGCATCTTGCCATTTTTCCTCTGTATAATAAATAGGATCTAGCTGGATGCGGTTAGTTTGTGCATAAGTGGTATCGCCTTGGCCAGAAGTTTTGGCAAAGTCGGCCACCATAGAGGCATAAGTTTTTTCAAAGTTGGCAGTATCTGCAGCAGAAGGCTGTACATCAAAAACAACATACTCGATAGAGACATTGGCTTTGCGCTCATAGGCCTTGGGGTTCGCCTGAATATAGGCGCTAAGGTCTGCATCAGAAATGCTTACTTCTGCATTATCTACATCAGCATAGAGTACACGGCTGAAGTTGAAGTCATAAGTTCTGTTTTTGCGGGCATATTCTGCATTGACCATCCAAGCGGGGGCATAAACTCCTTTTTGGAGCATAGCAATATACTTAGCAGAGAGCTGCTCATCGGCTACTGATTTTTCTAGGGCCTCCCAAGCATTCAGGAACTGAATTTCTTGGTTAGTTAGCTCAGAGGCACTTTTTTCTTTCGCCTGAAAATAAGCATTGCGTTGCTGCTCAATCATATTGCGGTCTACGCCAGCGCCCATTTGGGCAAACTGCTGGGCCACCAAAGGGCTAATATTTTGCCCAGTAAAGAGGTCCGTCAATTCTTCATCTGTAACAACGATGCCCAATTTTTTGGCCTGTTGCTTATAAATGACATTGCTCAAGAGGTCCTTCCAAGCCTGTTCGCGGATTTGCTCTTGGCTAGCTTGGGCCCCTTCATAATTTTTAATGTAGACATCAAAGTCTTCGCGAAGGACATCCTCTCCATTAATTTTTGCTACAATTCGCTGCTGAGCGCCCATTCCGCGGCCCACCGAGCTTACATCCATAAAGAGGAAGCCACCGATCCCGAGAATCACTAGCCCCATCATCACCCAACCAAACTGGTTGCGAATCTTTCCTAATACTGCCATAACTTTGTTCTACTTAGCGTTGGTTGAACAGATTTTTATGTAAATAATTTTCTTTCTTCCTTTCTCTCAAAAGGCGCTTTTTTCTGGGGTTTTTCTGCTCTATTTGGCCCAAAAGGCCCCTAAAAATGCTTGCAAAAATAAACATTTTTTTAAGGGCCGAGCAAATTATATCTGCAAAAAAGCCCTTAAGCCTTCATTTTTTGAGCTTTAAGCGGGATAATACGCAAAGATTTTCTCTTGCGTCTAGCAGGCGGCGAAGCCGCCGCATAGGAGCGCAGCGACTGGCTGAGGGATGGATAGCAGTGGCGCGAAGCGCCAGACCCAGGGCTTTTGAAGCGCAGCGAAAAAGCCCGCAGGGCCGAGCAGACCTGCGAGCTGCGGCACAGCCCGACCCGGCCGCAGGCCGGGGCAGCCCCAAATCCTCCTACTTCTCCTTTGTCTTTTTATAGAGTTCTTTTTCTGCCACCGCCTCAATAATGCTGCCCTGCTCCAATTTTTTCGAGATAGCATCAAAGGGAGCGACCACCACCTGCTCGCCTGTCTTTAGGCCCTTAGTAATTTGGATATAGCGGTCGTCTTGGATGCCCGTTTGCACCTCTTGAAGGCGGACAGAATCGGCCATTTGGACAAAAACATACTCTTTTAGGCCAATCTCCTCCCCTTTCTTCAGTTGTTCTTCGGCCTGTTCATCTTCTCGGCTAGTGACCGCGGCAATAGGCAGCGACAAAGCATTGGAAATGCTATTGGTGCGAATCTCGGCAGAAGCTGAAAGTCCAGCTCTAAAAGGTGGTTTATTGGGATCTAGTTGTAGGTCCTTATAGCTCTCTTGCGACATCAGGATGCGGACCTCAAAGTTGGTCACTTGGTCTGAAGTGAGGGCCATGGTGCTCAGGCCCGTGGCGGTATTGGCGATATGCGTCACTAGGCCCAAAAACTTGCGGTTGGGGTAAGCATCTAGCTCAATATCGGCTGAATCGCCTCGGTTGAGTTGTAAAATATCGCGTTCATTTACATCTACGCGGACCTCAATAGAGCTGAGGTTAGAGATTTTCAGAATGGGCGTTCCCGCCATCTGGATGGTTCCCACCACCTGCTCGCCTTGTTTTTTGTAGAGCTTAGAGACCACCCCCGCCATAGGCGCATAAATAGAGGTTTGCGAGAGATTTTTCTGCTGTTCTCGCACCGTGGCATCGGCACTTTCCACATTAAATTTAGCCGAGCGGATACTCTCGTCTAGGGCTGCAATATTGGCCTCTGTAGAGCGGAAGTTGGTCTCGATGGTTTCTAATTCCGCCTTAGAAATCACGCCCTCATCAAAAAGGGTTTTATTGCGGTCATAATTGGCTTTGGCCTGGGCCAACTGCACCAAAAGCTGATCCTTTTGGGCCTTGATATTGCCCAATTGCGCCCTAGCTGACTTAGCGCTAGCCGAGGCTCTTTCCACCACCGAGGCCAGGGCTTCGGGGTCAATTTTGGCCAATAGCTGCCCTTCTTTTACATTTTCGCCCTCTTCTACTAAAAGCTCGACGATTGTTCCCGATACATTAGAGGTAATTTCGACCTCCGTGGCGGGAAACAGCTTACCGCTAGCATAAACCGACTCCACGATTTGTCGTTTTTCGGCAGCTTCTAGCACCACTCGAATGGCTTTGGCCTTATTATCCTTACGGAAAATTACGATCAGGGCCGTAGCAATCAGCAATAGACCAACAATCCAGATAATGGGACTAATGCCCTTTTTCTTCTTTGCCATAGCATTTTAATTTTCTTGGGGGGTATTCAGTCCAATTCCTCTATAAAAATCAAGGACCTTTAGTTTGAAAAGTAAATCATATTTGGCCTGCACCACCGAAGAAGCGGCGGAGGTCAGCATATTTTGCACAGAACTCAGCTCAAAGCTATTGACGATACCCAGCTCGAAGCGTTTGCGGGTATTAGCCGCAGAGGCCGAGGTAGCGGCTAGGCTCTTTTGGGCGGCTTCTAGGTTTTTTCGGGCCGCTTTGACATCGGTTAAAGCTCTTTGGATATCGGCTTTGAGTTGATTTTGGGCCTGACTGCTATTCAGTTTGGCCAATTCTAAGTTGAGTTTGGCCCGCTCAATGGCAATACGGCTCTGAAAACCGTTAAAGATAGGGACCGAAAGGCTAATGCCTAGGTTGGTGTAGAGGTTATTGCCCACTTGCTCAAAATAAGGCGTGGTTCCCCCTTCTATGGTCCGCACTGTAGGAAATTCTACGGGGACTTGGGTGCCATTGACATCTAAAAAGAGGGTTTGAGTAGTTTGCTCGGTGGTACGTTCCTTAGCTGCCGAAGAGTAGTTGGAGGTTAGAGAAACATAGCCCCCCAAAGAAGGCATAAGGGCCCCTTCAGCCACCTTAATAGCCAAATCTGCACTTTCTTCTCTCAAGCGATTGGCGGCCATATTGGGCATATTGGCTGCGGCCTCTAGATAAAGCTCATCTAGGGTTTCCAGCGCTCTGGCCTCGGGCAACTGCAGCTCAATCACCTTCAGACGGATCTTTTCATCTATGGGCATATTGATGAGGACCTTAAGATTGACATAAGCCAGCTCAATGGTATTTTCTGCATTGACAATAGCCTGTTCATCTCTGGCCTGCTGCGCTTCTAGCTCCAGACGGCTGTTATCGGGCAAATTGCCCGCCTTAATCTGCTTAAGGGTTTGGGCCAATTGCTCTTCGGTTAGGGCTTTTTGGGCCTGCAACACCTGCAAGTTTTCCTCGGCCAGCAAAACCTGCAAATAGGCCTGAGCCACAGAAAGGGCGTTGGTCTGTTTGGCCTGCTCCAAGTCCTGCGCAGTCGCCTGAACATCCAATCGGCTTTGCTTGAGCTGATTGCGCAAACGCAAACCCTGATAAATCGGAAAATTGGTATTGAGCGAAAGCTGAGAAGACTGTGTGCTCTGATTGACATACTGATAAGAGGTAAAATCAATTGAGCGGCCCAGGTTCAAACCATGCCGAAAAGAGGCATTTAAGGTAGGGTAAAAGGCCTAACTCGCTTGTTTGCGGTTCAGTTCGGCTTGCCGTTGTTGTATACCCGCCTGCTTGATCTGGGGGTTATGCTGCCAGGCATAATCAATACAAGCAGCCAAATCAAGACTATCTTGCCCAAAAAGAGGGCTGCCCCCCAAGATGAGCAAAACTAAAACTCCATAAAGTTGACGCATAAGGGATTCTTTTATTTGCTTCAATTTAAGACTAAAGATAAGAGTTCTGCAACAACTTCGATAAAAAGCAGGCTTTTCTAGATAGTTCGACTTTTGTTTTGGGGCTGCCCCTCCCTTTGGTCGGGTCGGGCCATTGCGCAGCTCGCAGGTCTGCTCGGCCCTGCAGGCTTTTTCGCTTCGCTACAAAAGCCTTTGGTCTGCCGCCTTCGGCGGCCCTGCTACAGCCCCTCAGCCGTTTGGCCTTCGGCCATTTGCGGCGGCTGCGCCGCCTTTATACCCAATCTACACCCTTTCCTGCCCTAGGGACAGGAAGCTGTTTAGGGCCATGGGCTGAAGCCCATGGTTGTGGGTCTGTGCAAACTGGCGGGCTAAAGCCCTTGTTTGCTGATGAGTCTTAGCCCTGAGGTACAATTCAATGCGGGTTAAAACCCGCATTCCATAAAAACATTGCGAAGCAATACCGTCCTTGCTGTAGGTTTCAACCTACAGTATCGGCCTAGCGATGCGGCGGGGTGGCCGTCAGGCCAGACCGAGCAAAATGAGCGTAGCGAAATTTTGCGAAGGGCCGAGCAGACCTGCGAGCCCCAAAGCGACAACAAGGACTTTAGTCCGCAGTTCGATGACCAAAGGGAGTAACCGCCGCCTCGCTTCGCTCGTCGGCAGCCCCAAAACCTACTCCTTCAGAAAGCGATTTTGTAGGCCTAAATTGGGCCAATGCAAAATATAAAGTCCTGCAGGCCATTGGTCCAAAGAGATTTGGCCCGACCACTGTCCGCTGGCTAGTTGGCGGCCCTGTAGGTCGTAGATGATCCAGAGCTCGCCTAGATTTGGGGGCGACTTGAGGTAGAGGGCCTGCCGAGCGGGTTGGGGATAAAGCTGCATTTGGGCTTGGGCAATGGGAATTAGGCCATCGGGCAGATCAACCTGCAGACAATAATCTTTGGTCTCGCCAAAGCCCGTATCGCCACAGCTGCTAAAGGCGCCAGAACCCCATTTGAGTTGCCAGCGGCTGCGGTAATTGCCCAGCCAATGAGCGGGAATGGTCAATTGGTCTACATAAGTCGTTTGCATCTGGCTAATTGTGGGAGAACTCCAAACCAATTCGAGGCTATCAAACTGCCCGTTGCGGTCCAGATCTACCCAAAAGCCCAGCCGCCAATTGGGAAAAGGGCTGCTGCCCGTGGCCCAGCTCCAGTGCATGGGATAAGTTTGGCCCGCTTGCAAAAAGAAGCTGCTATCGTAGGCCGCATAGCCATTTGGGGCGGGAGAAGAAGCATAACTGCTGTCTCCTAATTGCAACTCCCTCAGCCATTCAAAGTTGTTATTGGCAAAAGGAGCGCAATAATTTAGGTCGCGGCAACTGCCACAGCCCGCCGTACTCAATTGTAGATTTAGGCTATCTAAGCTAGGGCTAGCGCAGTTGGACCAAAGGCGAATCTCATAGGCTTGGCAGCTATCTAGATTGGGCAAGGTAAAATTGTTTTGACTACTTTGGAGCGTTTGGCTACTCCCCTGCCCTATTGGGCCATAAGTTAGTGTATAGCTTTGGGCGGCGGCAATCTCTGAAAAAGAGAGGGCCAAGAAATCGCTGCCGCTGCTATCCAGTTGCCAAAGTTGCGGGGCATTGCAGCAGCCTTGGCTCTCCCAAAAAACATAATTGGTATCGGCAGAAGCTTGACCGTTACAGCTCGACCAAAGGGCGAGCTCATAAGTTTGGCAGGGCTGCAGTTGGTCCAGAAGCAAAAAGCTATCTGTAGTGCTGAGCAACTGCCAATTGCTTTGGCCCAAAAGGCGGTAGCGCAAAAAGCTGCTATCGGCTTGGCTGCTCCAAGAAAGCAGCAGGCTATCGGGCTGATTAGACAAAAAAGATAGATTATAGGGGGCCGTGCAGCCAGGCAATTGGCAATCGCTATATTCCGCAGCGGCTAGGGCTTGGGCTAAATTGAGGCGACCGCCAGAAAGGCAAAAAGTATCGAGTTGGGGCAGGCTATCTACTCCTGCTAAAATGGCATTTTTGACATAAAGGGCGGTGGCTGCGGGCTGCAATTGGGCCAGATAAGCCAGGCGGGGACAAGGCAGGCTATAAATCAGGCCAATCGCTGCAGTGACTAAGGGCGCTGCTGCCGAAGTACCCGAAAAACTGCCCATGCTTCCGCCTTTCATTTGGGTATATAGGCCATCGCCGGGGGCGGCTAAATCAATACTTTGGCGACCAAAACCAGCGGCGGTTACCTTTTGATCGCTGCGGTTACTATTAGTCACCGCAATCAGGTAAGGGCTGGGGCTATGTGTGGGCAGATCGCCTACTAGGTCCACATTATTATTTGCATTAGAGGTAGAAGCCACGACCAAAATACCCGCTTGCCCCAAAGAGTCAAAAAGATTAGTCAAGACGGGAAAATCAGTAGCCAGCACCTCATCTACGCCCCAAGAGGCATTTATGGCAACGATTAGGGCTCCTTTTTGGCCGCTAGAGCGGTTATAGGCTCTTCTTTGGGCCAAGGGATAGGCATAAGCGGCTATGGCTTCGGCCTCATTGCTGCCGCCACCGACCACCGTCAGCAATTGGCTATACCAGTCAATGCCAGTGCCTAAGCTATTGTTATTGGCTTGGCCTGCAATCAAGCTACTGACGGGACTACCATGGCTAGCGCCAAAGGTTCCGCCTGAAATCTCATCATTTTGCTTGAAGCTAGACCAGCCTTTAAAGTCATCAATAAATCCATTTCTATCATCATCTAAGCCATTGTTTGGAATTTCGGCGGTATTGGTCCAAAGGCGGCCTTGCAATTCTGTTAGCGTCGTATCTATTCCATCATCAATAACAGCCAAAACGAGCTGTTGCCCCAAGGCCGTTTGGCCGCCCTGCGCCAAATCCCAAGCGGTGGTGGCATCAATATCGGCATCGACTAAGCCGCCATTACTGCCATTATTTTCCAGATGCCATTGTTGATTAAAATCGGGATCATTAGGAATCAGGCGAGAGCGCAATGAATGATTTTTTTGTAGGGCCACCACCCTAGGCCAATCGGCTAGTTCTTGGGCGGCAGTTGGTCCTAGTTGCAGTTCCCAAATATTGAGCGCGGGGACCAAAGGACGAAGCACTCTTAGGTCCCAATGGCTGGGCCAGTTCTGTTCCTCTATCTCTTGGCCATAGGCGAATTGGACAATCCAACTTTCTTGAGCGGCTAAAGGAAAAGTAAAAAATAAACAACAAAAGGTGTAGAGGTAATTTTCCATACTATACTTTTAAAAAATCTTTGCCAATCAAAAAAAAACTATCTTAGCTCAAGAACAAAACAGCAAGCTAAAAGTAATTCTATGAAACAGATCCTAAGCATCTTTCTCTTGGCCAGCCTTCTATTCGCTTGTCAGAGCAGTAAAAAGCTAGCAAAGAATAACATTATTCAGGACAGCCATTGGACAATTTATGAATGCAAACTGCAGAACCCTTCCTCAGATAAAACCCCTATACATATACAGGAGCGGGCTATCATCCAGCATCTAAATAATGGGCGTATTCTTTTGCAAGACAGCATGGTTTACCTCACCACCCTTAAAGAGACAATAGATGCTAAAATCATCGAAAGACATGAGGATTATCTGCTTATCTACGATAAGAAGAAGCAAAAAGAAATTAAGTTTCCTTATGAGCTAGACGTTAAAAACAAGAAGTGCGTCTTTCATTTTCCTGGCTTTAATGGTAGAGGAGAAATTTTGCTTTATAGCGAGCAAATTCCTATGCCTTAGTGAGTTCAAAAAGGGTAATTTCGGGTAGCATGCCCACTCTACCGGGGAAGCCCAAAAAGCCAAACCCTCTATTTACATAGAGGCGTTGGCCCAACTCTTCATAAAGTCCGGCCCATTCTTTATAGCGCCATTTGGCGGGGCTCCATTGGAAGCCAGGAATTTTCACGCCTAATTGCATGCCATGCGTATGCCCGCTGAGGGTCAGATGCACTTTTTGGGGATGTTCTAGCACCTTATGCCGCCAATGTGTGGGGTCATGAGAGAGCAAAATGGTAAACAATCCATTATTTTCTTCGCCAAAGCAGCCGGCCAAATCGCCTTCTTTGGGATAGGGACCATGGCCCCAATTTTCTACTCCAGCCAAACAAATTTGCTGCCCCTCTTTTTCCAGTACTAGGGCGCTGTTATTTAGCATTTTAAAGCCCATATCGGCCTGATATTGCTTGAGTTTATCGAGATTTTGTTCCTTGGCCGCATCGGAGGGCCAGCGGACATAACTGCCATAATCATGGTTGCCCAATACAGAAAACTTACCGAGGGGAGCCGTCAAATTGGCAAAAAGGTCGATATAAGGAACAATTTCATGGGCGCGATTATTCACCAAATCGCCCGTAAAGACGATCAGGTCCGCTTCTAGGTCCTGTATCATTTGCAGACCTTTGGCCACGGCCTCTCGGTTATCAAAACTGCCCGCATGCACATCAGAAATCTGGACCATTCGCAGGCCATGGAAGGCCTCTGGCAGTTCGGGGTCCTTAATTTTTACCTTGTCCACGGTATAGGCATATTTTCCGCGGCTAATGCCATAGAGAAAAGAAGCAAAGGGAACCGCCGCCACAAAAAGGGCCAAACGGCGCATAAAAGTTCGGCGACTTTGCAGGTTCACTTCTCGTTCTGCATCTTTCAATTTGGCCAGTTTTTGCCCCCCATAATGCGTAAAGCGATAAAAATCCTCAATAAAAAGGAAGCCAGCATAGACCAACTTGGTCACCAGCAAGGTCACCCAAATTCCAATCATCAGGTGGTGGACCAATTGCAAGCTACTTAGGGGTTGGGCGGAGGCTGCACGGCCCATAAAAAATAGCCAAGCCACTGGCGCCGCAGCAGAAAGCCAATAACTGATTTTCATCCAGAGCTTAAACTGATCTTTAAAATGCCCTTTGAGGCCATAAAAAACATAAAACTCTAGAGAAAGAAAGAGCATAATAAAGATAGAAGAACCTATAATTCGAGCTAGCATAGTGGTTTGTTTTGATAGAACCCTTCAAGTTAATAACTTATTTTCAAAGGTGCTCTAATGGATTGATTTCTATTTTTTGGGGCTGCCCCGCCCTGCGGGCGGGTCGGGCTGTTTCGCAGCTCGCTATTCGCTCGGCCCTGCGTTTTTTTTCGCTGCGCTCAAAAAAACTGGGTCTGGCCTTCGGCCACTGCTGTCCATCCCTCAGCCAGATTTAATCGCGCTGCTTTGACCATAGTTTGCTATGAATTTTCTGCTAGGCCAGCTATTTTTTGAGGGCATAGCCTTCGCTATGGTCGAGAAAAATAGGACCGACTAGCGGGAAATTGCTGCAAACTATAAAAGTGAGTGCGTTTAAATTTGGCTATAGCCTGCGGCCCTTCGGGCCTGTAGGACCTATATATTTTGTTTTGGACCAGCAGTTTAAGCGCTAAACAAGGCTTTTTGTTTCTTTTTGGTCCATAAAAAAAGCTGTTCTCCCCTATCTTAGGGACCAAAAGCATGAAAAACTATATAAAAGCCCGTTGGGCCAGCTTTGGCTATGCCTTTGCGGGCCTTTTTGATTTTTTTTCGGGTCGGCATCCCCACGCTATTTTGCATCTTATTGCGGCCATTACGGTTTTGCTAGCCGCCTATTACTTTGCCCTATCGCCTTGGGAATGGGGCCTTATTATTTTGGCTATTGGGGGTGTATTGGCCCTAGAGGCCCTCAACTCCGCTTTAGAATATGTAGTTGATCTGGTTCAGCCTGATTTTCATCCTTTGGCCAAGAAAGCCAAGGACATGGCTGCGGCGGCCGTATTGATTTTTGCCCTAGCCACTTTAGGCTTGGCCGGCTTAATTTTTTGGCCTAAAATCCTTAATTTGCTGGCTAGCTAGCCAAAAAATAGCTGCCTTTGGCAGCCATGGCCGAAGGCCAAACGGCCTAGCGATGCGGCGGGGTGGCCGTCAGGCCAGACCGAGGCGGCAAAGCCGCCGAAGGGCCGAGCAGACCTGCGAGCCCCAAAGCGTAGCGCCCGCCGAAGGCGGGAGGCCCCAAAATAGCAGCAGAAAAAAAGGCCAACAAACAATTAAGCAGATTACCGCCCTTAAAAAATAATAGCTATGAACTATTTAGACGTAGACATTTGTGCGCAAACGCCTTACTACAAGCAAGAAAAAGCGGCTTCATCGACATGGGAAAATGCCGAGCAAATCCCTTTAAAAACTCGTTTTTCCGAGGAAGACATTGCGGGAAACGAGCATCATAAATTTGGGGCTGGCAAGGCACCTTTTATTGGAGGGCCTTATGTGGGCATGTATCCTTTGCGGCCTTGGACCATTCGGCAATATGCGGGATTTTCGACAGCGGAGGAATCGAATGCCTTTTATCGCCGCAACTTGGCGGCGGGGCAAAAGGGCCTTTCTGTAGCCTTTGATTTGGCCACCCACCGCGGCTATGATTCGGACCACCCCAGAGTAAAAGGCGATGTGGGCAAGGCGGGCGTAGCCATTGATAGCGTGGAAGATATGAAGATCCTCTTTGATCAGATTCCCTTGGACCAGATGTCGGTTTCGATGACCATGAACGGGGCGGTAATTCCTATTATGGCCTTTTTCATTGTGGCGGCAGAAGAGCAGGGCGTGGCGCAGGAAAAACTGAGTGGGACCATTCAGAATGATATTTTGAAAGAGTTCATGGTGCGCAACACCTATATTTATCCGCCGGCGGCTTCTATGCGCATCATTGCGGATATATTTGCCTACACCTCTAGCAAAATGCCCAAATTCAACTCCATTTCGATTAGTGGTTATCATATGCATGAGGCGGGAGCTCCGGCAGATTTGGAATTGGCCTACACCCTAGCCGATGGATTGGAATATATTGAGACCGGGATTAAGGCGGGCTTAAAAGTAGATGATTTTGCGCCTCGTTTATCCTTCTTTTGGGGCATTGGGATGAATCATTTCATGGAAATTGCGAAAATGCGTGCGGGTCGGATGCTTTGGGCCAAATTGGTCAAGCAATTCGAGCCAAAGAATCCTAAATCACTGATGCTCAGAACGCATTGTCAAACTTCGGGTTGGAGTTTGACCGAGCAAGATCCTTATAATAATGTGGCTCGGACCTGTATTGAGGCCATGGCGGCCGTTTTGGGAGGTACACAATCCCTGCACACCAACTCCTTTGACGAGGCCATTGCCTTGCCTACGGACTTCTCGGCTAAAATTGCTCGGGAAACGCAGATTTACATACAGGAAGAGACCAAAGTAACCGATGCCATTGATCCTTGGGCAGGTTCTTATTATGTAGAATATTTGACTCAAGAATTGATCAATAAAGCTTGGGCGCACATTCAGGAAGTGCGAGAATTGGGGGGGATGGCCAAGGCCATAGAAACCGGTTTGCCCAAAATGCGCATTGAAGAAGCGGCGGCTCGCAAGCAAGCTAGAATTGATAGCGGGCGTGAGCAACTGGTGGGCGTTAACTTATTCCGTTTGGAAAAAGAAGACCCCTTAGACATTTTGGAAGTAGACAACAAAGCCGTAAGAGAGGCACAGCTCAAGCGTTTGGAAGCCATGAAAGCTAGTAGAGATGAGGCGGCCGTGCAAGAAGCTTTGGCCAAAATCACGGCAGCGGCAGAAAGCGGAGAAGGCAACCTTTTGGCCTTGGCGGTAGAAGCTGCGCGTTTGCGGGCTAGTTTGGGCGAGATCTCGGCGGCCATGGAAAAAACTTTTGGTCGTTATCAGGCCACCAACCGCACCATTTCTGGAGTTTATGCTCAGGAAGCATCGGGTAATGAATACTTTGAGCGGGCGCAGGCCTTGGCCAACCAATACGCCAAAGCAGAGGGTCGCCGTCCTCGTATTATGATTGCCAAATTGGGCCAAGATGGGCATGATCGTGGGGCCAAAGTCATAGCAACTGGTTTTGCCGATTTAGGTTTTGATGTGGATATGGGGCCATTATTTCAGACTCCAGAAGAAGCTGCTCGTCAGGCGGCGGAAAATGACGTCCATATTTTGGGCCTTTCCTCTTTGGCGGGTGGGCATAAAACCTTGGTGCCTGAAAGCATTGCGGCCCTAGAAGCTTTGGGTCGTCCGGACATTATGGTTGTTGCGGGTGGTGTTATTCCGGCCCAAGACTATGAGGCACTCTATGAAGCGGGAGTAGTGGGTGTATTTGGGCCAGGCACTCAGATAGCTCAGGCGGCTATTTCTATTTTGGAGTTGCTTTTAGAGGTACAGGCGGCAGAAGAAGAATAAAATATTTTATTTTTTTCAGGTGGCTAAGCTATTGGAAGCTAGTTAGTTTAAAAGCGCTAACTAGCTTTTTTTTTATTGAGGCCTGTAACCTTAGTCTAGGATTCGGCTTATATAGATGAATTTAAATATTACATATCAAAAACCTCCTAGATTATGTACAAGTTATTTTTTGTTTTCACATTTCTAGCATTAAATTTAGAAATGAACGCTCAAAATGTAATTGAGAACTTAAAAAAGAATCCTAACATTAGTTGGCATCAAACTACAGTAATTAGTTTTCATACAGAGTTGGGGCAAGCCGCCAAAGCCATACAGCTCTCCAAGGATTCGAGAAAAAATGTTGTCATCAAGCATCAAATGCCCAGACGACTAGATCGGCGTTTTCAGGACTTTGGTTATCATAAATTTGCTAGTAAAATGATGACAGAAGCATTTTGGGGGCAGGCCCAAAACAAATGCTATGCAGATCCTCAGCTCAGCCAGTTAATTTCGGTAGAAGAGTTGAATAAAAAGCTAGCGGTTATTGATACCATGATCGTTTCTGACCAAGAGACGGGAAAAGAAATTGTGCATGTTCATCAGACCACAAAAGGGGCGAATCACATTAGTCACTTCAAATTATTTGTCTGCTATGCTTACAACAGCAAAACAGAAAACTTTGAGGTCTACCCGATCTCCATTGCTCCTGTAGATGGCTCATTTAACAGTTTGGGCAAACTCATTAGTGAAGAAGAAATGTTTTGGATTCCTGTAAACCTTCAGCAGAAGATCAATCCCAATCAGAAAAACCTAGAATGGATTCAGTGGCAGGAAATGGGCTGTTACTTTAAAGATACGGAAGGCTTGGCCAAAGTAGGGATGCGACAATTGGCTAATTTGCCAGCAAAGGTCAAAGCTGGGCAGGCCAAAACAGAGGCGCCTATGCGATATGGAGAAGCCATTAGCCCAGAGCGATTAAAGCTGCTCCAAAAGCTAAAAGCCAAAGATATCCAGGGACTTTACTTTAGTTATTTGTTGGCTTGGGACAAGAAAAAAGAGCAGTTAATTATGGAAATAGAAGGGCATGCTCCTCTTGCCCATAATGGTCCAATTTACTTTATTCAAAAGTAGTCAGATGGAAAAGCGGCAAAAATAATTGCCGCTTTTTTTTATTTGCGCCTGTAACTTTTGGGGGGAAGCTACTTAAAAAAGACATAACTCCCTATTTATAATTTAAATAAATCCCTATGTACAAACTGCTTTTAACAGCGCTGTTCTGCGCTAGCTTTGCCCAAACTTATGCCCAAGATATTTTGAATAAAATTAAGCAAAACCCTGATATTAGTTGGGCGCAAACGACCACCTTAGAATTTCATACAAAGGTGGGCTATCAGAACATGAAACTATCTGGGGGCATGAGTCAAAACTTGGTGGTCAAGCATCAGATGCCCTTAAGTTTAAAAAACAGCTATGAGGATTTCAGCTTTCATAGTTTTGCGGGCAAGATAGCCACAAAAGACTTTTGGGGGCAGGCCAAGAACAAGTGCTATAAAGATCCTCAGCTACAGCATCTGCTTAGTCCGGCCCAAGTAGCTAAAAAGATAGCGACAATAGATACTGTTGTTACCTTTGACCCCAAAGATTTTACAGAAATTGTTGAATTGGTCCCTACTACTTACGGCAACAGTCATATTACGCATTTTAAGCTTTTTCTTTGCTACGCCTACAACAGCAAAAGTAAGCAATTAGAGATCTACCCGATTTCTATGGCGCCAATTGTGGGTCGTTTTGATGCCAAGGGACAACTAGCTGAAGAAGTAGAAACCTTTTGGATTCCGGTAGAAAGCAAAAAGCAGCTAGACCCCAAGCAAGAAGCCATTAACTGGATACAAAAGCAGCAGCTTAGTTGGACCTTTAAGGGCAATGAGGGACAAAGCATAGTAAAAAAGCAAACGGTAGCGGAGGCCATCATGGATCAGGTAGAGGAACTAACAAAAATGGCCAAGGCGAAAAAGGCCTACACTAAATATCCTTTATTTTATGGTGAGCCTCTTGATGCGGCAAGCATCAAGAACCTAAAGGCCAAGCAAGCCGAAGACATCAAAGGCATTTTCTTTAGTTATGTTTTGGCTTGGGATGCTCAGCAGCAAAGAGCTATTTTTCAGATAGAGGGCAGTGGTCCATTTGCCAAGCGTTCGCTTTATTATCTTGTAGACTAATTTTATGGGTCTAAAACAGCAAGAGGCCGCCAGTAATCTGGCGGCCTCTTTTTCATTTAGCGTCTTCCTCTATTTCGTTCCCATTCTCTTTGGGCTTCTTTTCGTTTTCGTTCTTCTTCTTTGGCTTTGCGCTTAGCTTCTAGGCGTTTTTCTTTTTTACGGAGGCGGAGCGCTTTTTCCTCTTCTTTAGTGGGCTTAATTTGTTCTCTTAGGCCCGTTAGAATAGGTTGTTTAGCCATAACGAACTCTGAGGCGATATTCTCTTGAATTTTCTTGAGACGTTTTTTGGTGATTTTATTTCCTGCTAGGTCCAAGAGTTCTAAATTCTTAAAGTAGCGAACACTTTCGGGTAGGTCCATGATCCCGTTGCGTTCTAGGGCCAGGTGGCGAATGGGCCAGCTCCCCATATTATCGGGTAATTCGGAGAGTTGATTATCATTTAGGCTAATATGTTCAATTTTGGGCATTTTAATAATGATGGAGTCATTGACTTCGCTAATCAGGTTGCCATCTAGGTAGAGTGTTTGGAGTTGGGGGGCGGTTTCTAGGGCCTTGGGTAATTTTTGGAAGGCATTATTTTCTAGATAAATAGCGGATAGGCGTTTCCAGCCGCTACAATCTAAATCTTCGCTTAGGCGGTTAATTTTATTATTGGTTAGGAAGAGGAGTTTAAGGTTTTTTAGGCCGCCAAAGCTGCTAGGTAGATTAGCAATTTGGTTATCATTCATATAGAGTTCTTCCAGTTGGTAGAGCGTGCCCATACTATCGGGCAGGCTAGTCATTGCATTATTATTAAGGAAGAGTTCTCGGAGCTCTTTACAATTTCCGATCCCTGAGGGCAGGCTAGTTAATTGATTATCGTTGAGGTATAGATTTTCTAGGGCCCTTAGCTCGCCAAAGTTTATGGGCAAAACAGTCAATTGATTAGAGTCTAGGTAGAGTTTGCGCAGAGCTTTGAGTTGGCCAAAATTTTTGGGTAATTGTTTCAGCTGATTGTGTTCTAGGCGGAGCAGCTCTAGTTTTTGGAGTTGACCAATGCTTTCTGGGAGTCTTTGGAGTTGATTATGTTCTACACAGAGTTTAACGAGGTTGCGGCTGCTACCAATTTGGGGCGGTAGTTCTTGCAATTCGTTATGGGCGGCAAAAAGGAAGGTCAATTTTTTGAGATAGATGAGGGCCTCGGGTAATTTTTTGAGGCGGTTATCATCTACGGCAAGGACCTCTAGGGCCGAGGCGCCGCTAAGGGTTTCGGGCAGGTACTGTAGTTGGTTTTTATCTAGCAGTAGGCTACGCAGGCGTTTGAGTTTGCCTAGGGTTTCTGGAATAGACTGCAGTTGATTATTTTCTGCGGCGATGAAGGCCAGTTTTCTAATTTCTGCCAAGTTATTGGGCAGCATACGGAGTTCGTTGCCATCAATGTATAGGCGGCGCAGGTTGCGCAGGCCCTTAATTTTTTCGGGCAGATATTGGAGTTGATTATTAGAGAGGCGGAGCTCTTCTAGATAGGGTAAATCAAAGAGGCCATCGGGTAATTCTTTGAGGTAATTATTTTCTAGGTTGAGAAAGAACAGATGGCGAAACTCTCGGATACTATCGCCTAGGCTAACCAAAGAGTCATTGCTAAGGTCTAGGCGATGCACTCGGTCCTTAACCTCCATAGCGGTTTCTATGCTATAATAAGTAATAGCATCTTGGTAGGCATAGTTTCGGTGTTCCCAAAAGGCCATAGTATCGGCGGCAGTATTGAGATACATAGGGAGTTTTCGGATAAGGCTACCTTGAGCTTGGGCCATTTGGAGAGCCATAGAACTGAAAGCAAAGAGCAGAAGTAGGCGATAAAAGCTTTTCATGAGCATCATATAAAATTGGGTATTCAAAGAAAGTTAGCGGCTAGTGTAATTTAGGCAAAAGTCTGATGTTTGGCCCTATGGCCGGAGGCCAAACGGCCTAGCGATGCGAAAGGGGGCGGCGAAGCCGCAGACCCAGGCCGTCAGGCCGCAGGGCCGAGCAGGCTTGCGAGCCCTGAAGCGTAGCGCCGACGAGCGCAGCGAGGCGGAGGCCCCAAAAAATAAGAACAAAGTTGGCCAAAAAAAAGCCCAACACCTATAGCGTCTGGGCTTTTGTATATCTTAAAGATAAGGTTTTTTTCAAAAGATGGCCTTATTTAGACCTTGGGTCTTTTATTGATGCGAGTTCGTTTGGGTTTGTCTCCGCCATCTCCACCATTTCCGCCCTCTTCTTTTTCTTTTTTGGCATCGAGGACCATTTGGAAATTATTGACGATAGCACCGACGACCAAGTTCATCAGGAGGTAGGCGGCGATAATCATCCAGGAGACATGATAGAGTGTTTTGACCCAGTTGGGCACATCGGGGGCGACCACATTTCGGCCATTGGCTTTGGTATACTCATTATCGAGCATATTGTAGCGCAGGTCGGTCCAGTCTTCTCCAGTTAGGATTCTAAAGAGCGTAAAAAAGGCCTCTCCCATATCCTTATAGGGATCGGGGTTGCTGATAGTCAGCGCTAGGTGGTCTGATTCGGCATAATCTGGATTCTTGAAGAGCGAAACGCCGATGATGGCATAGATGTACATTATCAAGAAAAAGAGGACCGCGATATAGGAAAGCGAGCGAACGGAGCGGACCAAAACGGCCACCAGCACCTGCATTTCTTCTACGGCTCGGATAGATCGGGTAAGTTGCACGACTCGGAGCACCCGCAGGGTGGCCCAGACGCTATTCTGGCCACTTTTTTCGCTAGCCATAATAATATCGGCGACTTCGGGAACGACGCCCAGCACCAGGATAATGATATCGAAATAGTTCCAGCCATCGGAGAGGAACTGCTTTGTGCTTGTTCTACCCACCCAGCGCAGCCAGATCTCTACAAAAAAGACAAAGAGAATAAAGAGCTGCACATAATGCAACCATTCTGGAGCCCATTCATAGGTTTGGATACCAATGAGGAGACCATTGATCACGATAGCTGCGAGAATGCTAAAATTAAATAGGTTGGTACGGATAATGGAGCGTGCGAACTCTTGTAATCCTTTAGAGGAACTGCTCATAGGGCTGTTTCTTTTTTGCTTAGCAGTGTGATTGGTTCAATAGTGTTAGGTAGGTGTAGCACAGAACTTAAAATTAGTAATTTATTATATAAGGCTTGTATTCCGAGGCTTTTAATTTAATATTTAGAGTGTTTTCCCTTCTTTGCGTAATTCTTTGCGCAAGCCTTCTTCTATATCTTCCATGGCTATTTTATCTTGGCCTCTACTTAGGGCCGAGAGCGAGCAATAGCGCAGGATGTTAATGATACTACCCCCTGCAATTTTATGGTCGTTGGCCAATTGGTGAAAATCTACATCATCTTCTAGCTGTAGGCCTTCAAAGCTATTGCGCCAAAGGCGGAGGCGTTGTTCGTAGTTGGGCGTGGGAAAATAGATCATGGATTGGAAGCGGCGAGTAAAGGCGATATCCATATTGGCCTTGAGGTTGGTGGCCAAAATAATCACCCCAGAGTAGTCTTCTACTCTTTAGAGCAGATAAGCCACCTCTTGGTTGGCATGTCGATCTTTAGAATCGGAGGCATTGGTCCGTTTGCCAAATAGAGCATCGGCCTCATCAAAAAAGAGGATCCAGTTTTTGTTTTCGGCCTGATCGAAGATGTTGGCCATGTTTTTTTCGGTTTCTCCAATATATTTAGAGACCACCTGAGAGAGGTCTACTCTATAGACATCTAGGCCCATACTTTTGCCCAATAAGCAAGCGGTTAGGGTTTTACCCGTACCTGGAGGGCCATAAAAAAGGGCCCGATAGCCTCTTTTGAGTAGCTTTTTAAGGCCCCAATCGTTCATGATTTTATCTTCATGCTCTAGCCAGGCCGTAATTTCAGAAACCTCGGCCAAAACATGGGGGTCTAGGACCAAATCGGCCCAATCTAAACGTGTGCTGAGCAATTTGGCCGGAAAAGTTGTGCTAAAATCAGGTTTGTAGGGCTGCCCGCTCGTAAGCCGCATCAGGTATTCCTCAGAAATCTCTAAAGGGTTACTCAATACGGGCTCTCGGTATTGGCCCTTTTGTAGGTCGAGCTTGAGAATGCCTAGTTTAGAAAAATAGTGGCTGGGCCGAAAAAGCTCTAAGACTTCTATGCGCTTGGCCACATTGTTTCCCGCAATGATAAAGGCCGCCGTTTCTCCTGTGGGAAGAAATCCGCTGTGGCGCTTGCCCACCAAACCCCCAAATTGCGTGTAAATGCGCTCGTAGCTCTTGTTTTTAGTAAAAAAAAGATCCAAAATCTCGGGCCGAATATGCGGACAAAGACTTAAAATCAAGACTAAACGCTCATCAGAGCTCATGGCAAAATGCCGTATGCACTGCGCATAAACCGAATTGTCTTGGCTAATGTCTGGCGGCAAGATTTCATAGATGTCTTGGTTGGGCCGCTGGCTTTCTATAGATATTTTATAGCGAAGTTTCAATACCGACTTTAACCAATTGAGTTCTCGGCTAAGCGTTTTAGCATTGTTTCGCATTCTCTGATGCATCATATTTTTTTGCTTTAAGACCCCTAAAAAACACATTTTTAAGCAGTTTTCAAAGCGCTGTTTGTTCTTCTTTTGGGCCAAAAAAAAGCAGCCCCCTAGCCTTTAAGCTAGAGGACTGCTTTCGTTTTAGTCGGTTAGGCTTCTTTTAACGGACCAATTTTTTCTGCCAACGCCCTTTCTCCGTTTGCAGCTCTAAATAATAAAGCCCTTTGGCCTCATTTTCTAAGGAAATCTGTCCCTCAAAACCTTGGAGCTGCTCTTGGCGAATAAGCTGCCCTTGGCTATTAAATATCCGTAGCGACTGCAATGGGGCATCGCTAGTTTGACGGAAAAAATACTGCCCATTGGGGCTAGGATTTGGCCAAACGCTTAGGCTTTTGCTAGGCAAACTAGCTAAACCACTGCTCACCACCTCCGTAAAACTGATGCTAATTGGACTAGAAGGGGCATCCCCAGAAGTACTGCCGCTGCTATCTACTGCATTGCCCATCGCATAAACGGTTACGGTTCCTGTACCTGCTGCGGGGGCGGTCCAAGCAGCCGTAAAGTTGCCTGTACTCGAGCGGCCCTGATGCTCCCAATAGCTTCTGTTATTGACGGTTGAGATCTGCGTGTTTGGCGTAATCACGCTATCCAATGTCCCCGCCTGATTGTTGGCCGCATCCAAAATAACGGCCTGGGCCCCATATTGGCTATAGTTGGGGTTATTCACATTGACAAAAATGGAATAATGCTCGCCCGGAATATACTCGGTCACGACATTTCCACTCTGGTCCAATAAGGTCACGCTCACTACGGTATTCGAGGAGGCCGCCCCATGGCAGGCCGAACAAGTGGCGCTAGATAAGGGCGAACCACTATTGTCATTGCCGCCAGCGGCTCGTCCGCCACTACTACTTTGCAGGCCCGCATAAAGTAGCCCGAGGCCAAAAAGGAAAAAGAGGAAAGATTTTCTCATAAAATTAAGTTTTGGGAGGGGGAGGTTAAAAAATTTCGGGAGTTTTACTATCTAAAATGATGGTAACAGGCCCATCGTTGTTTAGTTCAATTTGCATATCGGCGCCAAACTGCCCAGTGGCTACTTTTTGGCCCAATTCCACCTCTGCTTTGGCAATAAATTCCTCATAGAGCGGAATGGCTTGCTCTGGCCTAGCAGCTCGAGTATAGGAGGGGCGATTGCCTTTTTTGCAGGCCGCATAAAGCGTAAATTGACTCACAACAAGGAGCTGCCCTTGAACATCTCGAATAGAATAATTCATTTTGCCTTGCTCGTCATTGAATATACGGATTTTAATTAGCTTTTGGATGAGCCAATCGACATCTTTGCTACTATCTTCTTGATGAATACCGAGCAGCACAAAAAGCCCCTGATCAATTTGGCCTACGGTTTTGCCGGCCACATCTACTCGGGCAGTTTTCACTCTTTGAATGACTAAACGCATTTTTTAAAATTTATAGGTTGATGAATAATTTGGGGCCTCCGCTGCGCTACGCTTGCGGCGCTACGTTTCGGGGCTCGCTATTCGCTCGGCCCTGCGGCGCAAAGCGCCTTGGTCTGCGGCTGCGCCGCCCCCCTGCACATCGCTAGGCCGCTCCTCTTTTGGGGCTAGCTTTTGGCCTATTGCTTCGGCCGTTTGATGTTCTGCGTCTAGCAGGCGGCGAAGCCGCCGCAGGCTGAGGGATGGGCAGCAGGGCCGCCGCAGGCGGCAGACCCAAGGCTTTTGAAGCGCAGCGAAAAGCCTGCAGGGCCGAGCAGACCTGCGAGCTGCGATACAGCCCGACCCGGCCTTTGGCCGGGGCAGCCCCAAAAAAATAAAACCCTTTCTCCAAAAGGAAAAAGGGTTTTATATGAGAGATGAGAAGGGCTAGACCTATTCTTCAGTCTTTTCTTCTTCATTGTCGGCCGCCTCTTCGGTGGCTTCTTCTGTAGTTTCTTCAGTAGCTACGGCCTCGGTAGTTTCGCTGCTTTTCTTTTTGCGGCGACGGCGAGTACGTTTTTTGTCAGCTTCTGGAGTAGCTTCAGCGGTTTCGTTATAATCCACTAGCTCAATAATAGCTACATCGGCGGCATCACTGGGGCGGAAACCCATTTTGAGGATACGTACGTATCCGCCGGGGCGCTCAGCGATTTTGGGACCTACTTGATCAAAGAGCTCATTGACAGCATCTTTATTTTGGAGGTAGCTAAAGATAACACGACGAGAGTGCGTAGTATTATCTTTGGCGCGAGTAAGGATAGGCTCAATAAACTTGCGAAGGGCTTTGGCCTTGGGCAAAGTAGTTTTGATGCGTTTGTGCGTAATAAGGGCGATAGCCATATTACGGAGAAGGGCCTTACGGTGGCCAGATTTGCGGCTAAGGTGGTTAAACTTTTTACCGTGTCTCATGATGGTAATTTTAACATCGTAGCACTAAGCGCGAAGGGCTCGGTTACTACAAAAATGAAAGATTATAATTTACTCTTCGTCGAGTTTGTATTTGCTGAGGTCCATACCAAAAGTAAGGCTTTTGTCTTGGAGCAGCTCTTCGATTTCGACTAGAGATTTTTTACCAAAGTTGCGGAACTTGAGTAGTTCGTGAGTTTCGTACTGCACGAGGTCGGCCAAGGTATTGATTTTGGCG
Organism: Saprospira grandis; assembly: GCF_027594745.1. Classification (NCBI taxonomy): domain Bacteria; kingdom Pseudomonadati; phylum Bacteroidota; class Saprospiria; order Saprospirales; family Saprospiraceae; genus Saprospira; species Saprospira grandis. The sequence continues at coordinate 1,779,304 of NZ_CP110854.1, forward strand.
GCTTTGAGGCAGTTATAGGCGCGGACAGAAAGGTCGAGATCTTCCAAAGAAGTTTTGAGCAACTTGCGCATGTGCAGAATATGCTCATCGACGATATTGTCTTCCTTATCGGTTTCATCGGGAAACTTGATATTCTCATCGGTGATGAGCATCAGGTGTTGGATAAGGATTTTGGCGGCTTCTTTGATGGCTTGTTCTGGGTGGATAGCGCCATCAGTTTTGATATCGATGTTCAATTTTTCATAATCGGTATGCTGGCCTACGCGGCTAGCGGATACAGAATAATGAACATTTTTGATAGGCGTATAAATTGCGTCGATTGGAATATAGCCGATGGGAGCATCTTTGGGCATATTTTCCTCAGCGGGAACATATCCACGGCCCTTCGTTACGGTAAGTTCCATTTCGAAAGTAATTTCGTCATCGAGGTTACAGATCACCAAATCGGGGTTAGTAACTTGGAAAACGTTAGTATGTTCGTTGATATCGGAGGCGAGAAGTTGATTTTTTCCAGACACACTGAGGTAAATTTTCTCAGAGGTGATATCGGGATCATCTAGAAGGTACTTCAGGCGAAGTTGTTTTAGATTGAGTACGATATCGACAACATCTTCGACCACGCCTTCGATAGTAGAGAATTCGTGTTCGGCCCCTTTAATTCTGACGGCAGAAACGGCAAAACCTTCGAGAGAAGAGAGTAAAATTCTGCGTAGAGAGTTACCGATAGTTTGGCCAAAGCCGGGTTCTAGCGGTTTGAACTCAAAAGAGCCCTCGAAGTCGTCGGCCTTTTGGAGAAGAATTTTATCAGGTTTTTGGAAGTTCAGCAAGCTCATAAATAAAATAGAGATGTGGCGATTAGATAAAATAATCAGACTAGGAGCCTTATGAAAGTGTAGGAAGGCAACAAAGAAAGCTTAGGACGAACCCTTGGGGGTTGTCCTAAGCTAGCGATCTGCATAAGATGCAGATTATTTAGAGTAGAGTTCAACGATAAGTTGTTCGTTGATAGGCTCTGGAATTTCGTCGCGGTTGGGATAAGCAACGAAAGAACCTTCTAGTTTTTCGGCGTTAAATTCTAGCCAGCTATATTTTTGAGCTTCTTTGCTATTGGCAGCAACAGACTCTTGGATAGTAACTAGGCCTTGAGATTTACCACGTACGGCTACAACTTCGCCTGGGCGAACAGAGTAAGAGGGTACGTTAGTAACAACACCGTTAACGGCGATATGGCCGTGAGTAACGAGTTGGCGAGCTGCGCGACGAGTAGGAGCGATACCTAGGCGGTAGACTACATTATCGAGGCGTGCTTCTAGCATTTGGAGAAGGATTTCGCCGGTAACGCCTGATTTGCGGCTAGCGGCTTCAAACATGCGGCGGAACTGGCGTTCGAGCACACCATAAGCATATTTGACCTTTTGTTTTTCCATAAGCTGTTTACCGTAGTCAGATTTTTGCTTACGGCGTTTAGCTAGGCCATGTTGGCCGGGGGGGTATTTCTTACGCTCGAAATATTTATCATATCCGTAGATAGATTCACCAAAAGCTCTAGACTTTTTTGTTTTTGGTCCTCTATATCTTGCCATTGTTTCCTAAGATTTAACGGTTGTTTTTTGAATAAAAGCCAATGCCAGGAGGCATTATACGCGGCGCTTTTTGGGTGGACGACAGCCATTGTGGGGAAGTGGAGTTGTGTCTTGGATAGTAGTTACACGAACACCAGCACCATCGATGGCACGAATAGCGGCTTCACGGCCAGAACCAGGTCCTTTAACGTAGACAACTACGCTACGTAGGCCAAGGTCATAAGCTTCGCGAGCTGCTTCTGAAGCACAAACCTGCGCTGCATAAGGCGTATTCTTTTTAGAACCGCGGAAACCCTGCTTACCAGCAGAAGACCAAGAGATAACTTGACCTGCTTTATTGGTAATACTGATAATAATATTGTTGAAAGTAGCTTGAATATAAGCACGGCCTTGTGCTTCTACTTTTACATTTTTCTTTTTGACTTTCTTAGATGATTTAGCCATAACTGCCTTGAGATATTAAGCTTGACAAAAAATTAGAATTATTTACCCACTTTCTTCTTGTTCGCAACGGTTTTACGTCTTCCTTTGCGAGTACGAGCGTTAGTCTGGGTACGTTGTCCACGAACGGGAAGACCACGACGGTGGCGGAGTCCGCGAACACAAGCGATATCCATAAGGCGTTTGATGTTCATCTGTACTTCTGAGCGGAGTTGTCCTTCTACGAGGAACTCATCAGAAAGGATGTTGCGGATTGCTTTAATATTATCGTCTGACCAATCCTTTACTTTAGTACTTTCATCAATTTGCGCTTTAGCTAGGATTTGCTTAGCGCGAGTAGATCCAATACCATAAATATAGGTTAGGCCGATAACACCTCTTTTATTCTTGGGTAGATCAACACCTGCTATACGAGCCATAATATATGTTTTAAATTATCCCTGACGTTGCTTGAACTTAGGGTTCTTTTTGTTAATAATGTAAACTTTTCCTTTGCGGCGGACGATTTTGCAGTCGGCCGATCTTTTCTTGATAGAAGGCTTAACTTTCATGATTAAGGTTACTTTTACTACTTGTAGCGATAGATAATACGTCCGCGGCTAAGGTCATAGGGAGACATTTCGACGGCTACTTTATCACCAGGGAGGATTCGGATGTAGTTCATTCTCATCTTTCCTGAGATGGTAGCAATAATTACGTGTTCGTTTTCTAGCTTTACGCGGAACATCGCATTAGAAAGCGCTTCAGTAATTTCGCCGTCTTGACGAATAAGATTCTTTTTTCCCATTAGACTGTTTTTTCGGACTGCAAATATCTTTAAATTCTTGGTAAATACCTAATAATTAGACTGTTTATTCAAGCTGATGTTTTAACCAGCGGGATTTTCCGTAGTAGATGTAGCATCTACGGCGGGGTTTTCTCTTCGGCCTCTGAGGCGTCCACCTTGGATAAATCCGCCATAAGAGTTCATGGCTAGGTGGCCTTCAATTTGCTGTAGGGTATCGAGGACTACGGCTACCATAATGAGTAGTGAAGTACCTCCGAAGAAGATAGCAAATCCGAGGTCAATTTGGAGTACGCCAGCTGCGATACCGGGTAAGATAGCGATAGCGCCGAGGGCGACAGATCCGGGAAGAGTAACACGAGAGGCGACCTTATCAATATGCTCTACCGTATCGGCCCCAGACTTGACGTTAGGGATGAAAGCATTTTGGCGTTTCAGTTGGTCTGCATGTTGCTGTGGGTTAACGATCAGCGCGGTGTAGACATAAGTAAAGATAACGACCAAAAAGAAGAAGAGGACATTGTAAGGGATAGAGGTAAAGTCTGCCAATTGGCCCCAGATAGTATCTGCGCCTGCGGGAGCTCCGAGGAAGCCAGCGATGGCACCGGGAACAAACATGAGGGCTTGGGCGAAAATGATAGGCATTACTCCTGCTGCATTAAGTTTGATTGGAATATGGTCGAGGCCAGACTGGCCACCCATAGCGGCGACGCGGCTAGCGCCGTCGGCACGGCCCACCATATGTTTAGCAAACTTAATTTGGATTTTGCGAACAGCTTGAACCAGAGCGACTGAAGCTAGAACGACAAGAGCGAAGAGGGCGAGTTCTACGATAAAGATTACCGGGCCACCGGCCATTGCGCTAAACTTGAGGTTCATTTCTCCGACAAAAGCCTGAGGGAGGGTAGCGATAATACCTGCAGTAATGAGAAGTGAGATACCATTTCCGATACCTTTATCGGTAATGCGTTCTCCTAGCCACATACAGAATACGGTACCTGCGGTCAGGATAATAATGTTAGAGAACCAGAAAATGGGTAGACCTACTTCACTAGATATAGCTTCTGGGAAAGAGGCATGCATATAGTTGAGGTAGGCAGAGCCTTGCACTAGGGTAATTGCTATAGTGATATAGCGAGTAATTTGGTTGAGTCGGCGTTGGCCGGCTTCTCCATCTTTTTGCAATTTCTGAAAGTAAGGAATTGCGAATCCGAGTAATTGGACGATAATTGATGCCGAGATATAGGGCATAATACCTAGGGCAAAAACGGCAGCGTTAAAGAAGGCCCCACCTGAGAAGGTGTTGAGTAGGTCTAGCAGGCCGGGAGCATCATCTCCTCCGCTACTGAGTTGTTTTTGAATTTCGGCGGTATCGATACCGGGAAGAATGACGAAGCTACCGAAGCGGTAGACTGCAAGCAAACCTAGGGTAAGCAAGATTCTGTTCTTGAGTTCTGGGATAGCCCAGATCTCTTTCATTTTTTCTATAAAGGATTTCATGGATCAGCTCTGTTATAGTCTAAAAGAGGTGTCTAGATTGACTTTTGCGGCCCCTAAATTAAGAGAATTATTTTAGGGAAGGAAATAAATAGCGCTTAGTGGGGCTTTATATCTGCGAAAAAGGACAAAAAGGGGTATAAAAGCCCTAGTAACCCCTAGCCTATTCTGAAAAATAGGCTGGGGTTTTTTATCCTGGGCAGCAAAGCTTTGGGCTAATGCGGCTATTTTAGTAAGTATTTCTCCCTGTTTTTGGGGGTTTTCTGTTTTTGCGGAGCGGTATGCAATGGCCTAGCTGCCTGAAGCAGTGTGGCGGAGCCACAGACCGAGGCGCTAAAAGCGCTGAGGGCCGAGCAGGCTTGCGAGCTGCGCAAGGGAGCGGCCGCTGAAAGCGGCAGGCCCCAAAAAAACCTTAATAAGGGGAGCTAAAGCATTAGACACTTGGGGTACAAAAAAGAAGGAGAAAGTAGAATTTCTCCTTTGGGCTTGTACCGATTTTAGCCGAGCAGAGAGACTGCTGCGCCTAAGGCTTCGATTTGAGTTTTGACTTCATCGTCTACCTTAGTAGCTTGGAGGTCAAATTTAGTTTTGAGGCTACCTTCAGCGATAACGTGCAACTTATCATCTTCGTTAACGTGCTTAAAGTGCTCGGCCAATTCTTTGGCGCCTACGGCAGAGAGCTTAGCAGCTTCTGCGACACCTTGGATTTGGTTAGCTTTAACGATAAGCATGCAGCTACCTCCTTTTTCTTCGATAGCTGTTTTGGCAGCTTTAGAGAAGCGGAAGGCAGAAACTTGAAGAGCGGCAGTTAGTTCACCTTCAGCGAGGACCTTGAACTGTTCATTCTTTTTGATGAGGCCAGCAGCGACTAGCGTATTGATATCGACAGTAGTCGTATTCATTTTGTTGGCTGCATCTTGGAGGTCGTTCAAATTTACTACAGTGAAGCTATCGGGTTGGTAAGATTGATAGCGGCGGGCAGTATTTTTGAATCCGCGTTTAGGCAGGCGCATTTGGATAGGCATTTGGCCACCTTCATGGCCTCTTTTGCTTTTGAATCCAGAGCGAGATTTTGCACCTTTATGACCGCGAGTAGAAGTTCCACCACGGCCTGAGCTAGTCCCACGTCCGACGCGTTTGCGATTCTTTACGGCACCGTTAGCGGGTTTGAGGTTACTCAGTTTCATTATGTGAAATGTTTTACTGATGAGAAAAGGAGGAGCTTAAATTAGAGCTCTTCTACTTTTAGCAAGTGTTTAACTTTATTGATCATTCCGGCTACCTGAGGAGTTACAACTTGCTCAGAAGACTGATTGATTTTGCGCAGACCTAGGGCCACCATAGTTGCTTTTTGGTCTTTAGGACGATCGATAACACTTTTAATTTGCGTGATACGTACTTTTTTCATGATATCAGAGAGGTTAAGGACTATCCGTTAAAAACTTTTTCGAGTTTGATTCCTCTAGTTTTAGCTACTTGAGCTGGCGTACGTAGTTTTTGCAAAGCGTCGATAGTAGCTTTGATTACGTTATGAGGGTTAGAAGAACCGAGAGATTTGGCGAGTACGTTATGGACGCCGGCTACTTCTAGGACGGCGCGCATAGCACCACCAGCGATTACCCCTGTACCGTCGGCAGCGGGGCGGATAAGTACTTTACCTGCGCCAAACTTACCGTGTTGTTCGTGCGGGATAGTTCCGTTTAGTACGGGCACTTTAACGAGATTCTTTTTAGCTTCATCTGCGGCTTTAGTGATAGCTGCAGAGACTTCGCGGGCTTTACCGAGGCCGTGGCCTACTTGTCCGTTTCCGTCTCCAACTACAACGATAGCGGCGAAGCTGAAGGTACGGCCTCCTTTGGTCACTTTAGAGACACGGTTGAGGGCGACCAATTTATCTTGGAATTCAGTATCTACTGGCTTTACGCGATTAGATTTCTTTGCCATGGTTAATATTGGTTTTCGCTAGATGATTTAGAATTGAAGGAGCTCATTGCTACCATCTTCTTTTTGTGCACCGCGAGCGCCTTCAGCGAGGGCTTTGATGCGGCCGTGGTAGAGATAGCCACCACGATCGAAGACAACCGTGCTGATCCCTTTTTCCATTGCTTTTTTAGCGGTTAGGGCACCAACGAGGCGAGCTTTTTCAGATTTATTGACATTTTGGCCATCAATTCCGTCTTCTTTAGAGCTAGCGGAGACCAAGGTTGTGCCAGCGATATCATCGATAAGCTGGACATATATATGAGAGTTGCTTCTGTATACTGTCATGCGTGGGCGCTCGGCAGTACCTTTAAGCTTTTTGCGGATTCTTCTGTGAATGCGCTGACGACGAGTCATTTGTTTTGAAGCCATAATAGAGAGCTATAAAACTGTTCGCAAAAAATGAAAAAATTAGATGAAGGAGGCTGCGATTATTTGGCAGCGGTTTTACCGGCTTTTCTACGGATTTGTTCTCCTTTGAAGCGTACACCTTTACCTTTGTAGGGTTCGGGTTTGCGGAAGCTACGGATTTTGGCAGCTACTTGGCCGATAAGTTGTTTATCGAAAGACTCTAGAGTCACCAAGGGGGCTGTACCTTTTTTGGTTTCTGTAGTTACACTTACTTCTTCTGGGAGGTAGAACATAACGGGGTGAGAGTAACCTAGGGCCAATTCTAGGAGTTGGCCTTTATTGCTAGCGCGGTAACCCACACCATGCAATTCCAGTTCTACTTTATAGCCTTGAGAAACTCCTTCAATCATGTTAGCGATCAGCTGGCGATAGAGGCCATGCATAGCTTTATGACGTTTTTGCTCGGTAGCGCGAGATACTAGTACCTGACCATCTTCAATTTTGGCAGAGATACCAGAAGAGGCAATTTCTTGAGAGAGTTGGCCTTTAGGGCCTTTAACCTCTACGAGATTACCTTTGATATTAACTTCTACGCCCGCTGGAATTTCAATAGGCAGTTTTCCTATACGAGACATGCTATTATTTTTTAAATCTTATTAAATCTGAGAAAAGGGCTTAGTAGATATAGAAGAGTACTTCACCACCTACATTCTCTTCACGAGCTTTTTTGTCTGTGATTACCCCTTTAGAGGTAGAGATGATTGCCAAGCCTAGGCCGTTAATTATGCGGGGTAGCTCATCGGCCTTCACATAGTGACGGAGGCCTGGGCGGCTAACGCGCTTCATTTTACGAATAACGGGTTGCTTAGAAGAAGCATCGTATTTGAGAGCGATTTTGATAACTCCTTGTTTGTTAGAAGTTTCTTCAAACTTGTAACGGAGGATATAGCCCTGATCATAAAGAATTTCAGTAATTCTTTTTTTCAGATTAGAGGCTGGGATTTCGACGACGCGATGTTTAGCCATCTGGGCATTGCGGATTCGAGTTAGGTAGTCCGCAACAGGATCTGTTACTGCCATGATTGCAATGTTATCGCTAAAATTATCTCAGTGAAGAGAGATCTTTTAGCTGATGAATAAATTTTGAATTCTAGTTCGAAAGCGTAGAGAGTAGAAATTACCAGCTAGCCTTGGTTATACCAGGAATTTTGCCAGCTAGAGCCATTTCGCGGAACTTCACACGGCAGAGGCCAAATTGGCGCATATAACCTTTGGGGCGTCCTGTTAATTTGCAACGGTTGTGCAAGCGGACTTTAGAAGAGTTTTTGGGCAACTTATCTAGTTCGTCCCAACGACCTTCTTTTTTGAGTTGTTCGCGGCGAGCGGCATATTTTTGCACTAGGCGCTCTCTTTTCTTTTCTCTTGCGATTACGGATTTACGGGCCATAATTAGCTTTTAGTTTTAAAGGGTAGTCCAAGAAGAGTGAGTAATTCTAGAGATTCCTCATCTGTTGGAGCCGAAGTGACAAAAGTGATATCCATACCTGTGATACGAGGAATTTTGTCCAAGTTGATCTCAGGGAAGATAATTTGTTCTGTTACACCTAGGGTGTAATTACCTCTACCATCAAAGCTTTTGTTGCTAATACCACGGAAGTCACGTACACGAGGGAGAGCAACATTGATTAGGCGATCGAGGAATTCATACATATTGGTGCCACGTAGCGTTACGCGAGCGCCGATAGGCATACCTTCACGGAGTTTGAAGTTTGAGATAGACTTCTTGGCTCTAGTTTTCACGGCACGCTGACCAGTGATAAGAGTTAGCTCCTCGACAGCATTATCAACCAACTTTTTGTCAGAGGTAGCCATTCCTACACCTTGGCTTACGCAGATTTTCTCCAGCTTGGGTACTTGCATGATGCTTTTGTACTGAAACTTTTCTTTCAGCTTAGCAACCACCTCTTCTTGGTATTTCTGCTTTAATCTAGGTTGATAGCTCATTATTAAATAACTTGATTTGTTTTCTTAGAAATGCGGACCTTTTTGCCGTCTTGAATTTCCATTTTCACCTTGCTAGCTACGCCTTCAGCGTCTACGAGCATAAGGTTAGAAACGTGAAGAGAGGCTTCTTTTTCGATGATGCCACCTGCGCGTTCGTTAGTAGCGCGGATATGTTTTTTCACCTTATTGAGGCCTTCTACAATTGCACGTTGCTCTAGAGGAAAGGTTTTTACTACTTTACCAGTATTGCCTTTTTCGTCTCCAGAGATCACTTTTACGGTGTCTCCCACTTTAACGTGTAGTTTCACCTTAGTTTGCTTTTTGTTTGCCATGATTATAGTACTTCAGGAGCGAGTGAAACAATTTTCATAAAGTCGCGCTCGCGCAACTCACGGGCTACTGGGCCAAAAATACGAGTTCCTCTTGGCTCTTCCGAGGCATTGAGGAGAACAACTGCATTGTCATCAAAGCGAATATAAGAACCGTCTTGGCGACGAATTTCTTTCTTCGTGCGTACGATTACCGCCTTAGAAACAACGCCTTTTTTTACCTGACCGCCAGGAGCTGCATCCTTTACCGTAACTACAATGATGTCACCGATAGAGGCATAACGACGTTTAGAGCCACCAAGCACCTTAATACAAAGTACTTCTTTGGCTCCCGTGTTATCAGCTACTCGCAGTCTACTTTCTGCTTGTATCATGATAAAATATAATTATTTCGCACGTTCAATAATCTCAACCAGTCTCCAGCGCTTCTTTTTGCTCAAGGGTCGAGTTTCCATAATGCGAACGACATCGCCTGTGTTGCAGTCGTTCTTCTCATCATGAGCGCTAAACTTCTTGGTCGTTTTTACAAACTTACCATAGATGGGGTGCTTCACCCGGCGCTCAACAGAAACAGTGATGGTTTTATCCATCTTGTTGCTGGTCACGATACCTACACGTTGCTTGCGCAGATTGCGTGTTGATTCTGTTGCCATTAGATTAGATTTAAAATTTTTCTATTCCTATTTCTTCTTTCTACGAGCCCGGATGCGATCCCGCTTGAGGTCGCCAGCTTCTTCTAGCTGCTTCAATTCACGAGCACGAAGCTCCGTCTTGATTCTCGCAATGTTCTTACGAGCCAGCTTAAGATCGCTAGGACGGGCCAAAGCAGAAACATTGTGCTGATAAACCATCTCGTGCAAAGCAGTCTCTGCTTGCTCAAGGGCTTCTCTCAGCTGCTCGTCTGTCATAGACGTTGCCTTAATCTTGTCCATTACCTATAAATCTATTATTGTTCTACATAATCGTTGCGCACGACAAACTTCATCTTGACGGGCAACTTTTGAGCCGCTAGGCGCAAAGCCTCTTCAGCAATAGATCGCTTAACTCCATCGATTTCAAATAGAACACGACCTGGCTTAATTACAGCAACATAGTGAGACAAAGCTCCCTTTCCCTTACCCATACGTACTTCGTTGGGCTTCTTAGTGATAGGCTTATCGGGGAAAATTCGGATCCATACCTTTCCTTCACGTTTCATATAGCGAGTCATCGCAATACGAGCCGCCTCAATCTGACGGTTGGTAATCCAACCCTCTTCCAAGGTTTTAATGCCGAATGTCCCGAAAGAAATTTTAGAACCGCGATGGGCAATACCTTTGATACGGCCCTTCTGCTGCTTGCGGTATTTGGTTCTTCTCGGTTGTAACATTATTAATGTATTGTGCTACGTTCAAATAAAATTAGCCCTATTTGGCCTCCCCTATACTCATAAGGAAGGCCAAAAGTGGCTGCAAAAATAAGTTTTTTCTTGCAAAACTCCTTATTTACAGGAGGTTTTTTAAGACTTTCTGCCACGACGGTTGTTGTCACGACCACCACGACGGTTGTCACGACTACCACGGCCACCACGACGATTATTGTCGCGTCCACCGCGTCCGCCACGTCCGCTACGGCTCTGCTGAGTAGGGAACAAGTCTACTTTGTCATAAATCTCTCCACGACAAATCCATACTTTTACCCCAATCTTACCATATACAGTCTGTGCCTCAACAATAGCATAGTCAATGTCCGCACGGAAAGTATGCAAAGGAGAACGCCCCTCTTTATACTCCTCAGAACGAGACATATCTGAACCATTCAAACGACCAGACAAACGCACTTTGATACCCTCGGCACCTGCACGCATAGTTGATTGAATAGACATTTTTGTTGCCTTACGGTAATTGATACGCGCCTCCAACTGCTTAGCGATAGTCTCACCAACAATCTGTGCGTTCAACTCAGGCTTGCGAATTTCAAAAATGTTGATCTGCACTTCTTTGCCTGTCAACTTCTTCAACTCCTCACGAATGCGATCAACCTCTTGACCACCCTTACCGATAATAATACCAGGACGTGATGTATGAATAGTTACAGTTACGCGCTTGAGCGTACGCTCAATCACAATACGTGCAATACCACCTTTCTCTACGCGAACACGTAGATAGGCACGGATCTTCTCATCCTCTACTACTTTCTCCGCATAGTCCTTGCCGCCAAACCAGTTAGAATCCCAGCCGCGTACAATCCCTAGACGGTTACCTATTGGATTAGTTTTCTGTCCCATAAGTTTTGACTTAAGATTTTAATCGTTTGATGCTTCAATTTCTTCTGCCACTTCTTCCTCTACTACAAAATCAGTAGGAAGAGCTACGGTATTCTCTACCACCAAACTTACGTGACAAGAATGTTTACGAATACGGTGCGCACGACCATGTGGCGCAGGCTGAAAACGCTTGAGCTGAGGCCCTTGGTCTACCCAAATAGCCTTCACGACCAAGCCATACTCATCTGCCTCCTCACCAGTCAATACAGACCAGTTCGCTACTGCAGATAATAGCATCTTCTCCAAATGACGAGCACCTTCCTTACGGGTAAATTTTACAATACCCAAAGCCTTTGATACAGGTAGACCACGGACAATATCCGCAGACAAACGCATCTTGCGCGCAGACATCCGACAGCCTTTCAACTTCGCCGTCGCCTGTACCGTCTCATTATTATATTGCATGACTTTATGCTGCTTTTATTTTATTAAAATTAGATCCTGGGCTATTTCTTTCTGTTTCCAGAATGCCCGCGATAAGTACGTGTAGGAGCAAACTCTCCCAACTTATGACCTACCATATTCTCTGTTACATATACGGGTACAAATGTACGACCATTATGCACAGCGATGGTCTCGCCTACCATCTGAGGAATAATCATAGAAGAACGTGACCAGGTCTTGATCACCCCTTTCTTCTTTGAACTCTTCGCCTTGATCAATTTTTTGATCAACTTGTGGTAAACGTATGGTCCTTTTTTCAGTGAACGTGCCATATCTATTTCTTATTTTTACCTGTTTTTCTACGCGTGATGATAAACTTATCTGAGTACTTCTTGGTCTTGCGCGTCTTCTGTCCCTTGGCCATAATGTTGCCACGAGAACGAGGATGACCTCCAGAAGCACGGCCCTCACCACCACCCATGGGGTGATCTACAGGGTTCATGGCTACACCACGTACTCGAGGACGACGGCCCAACCAACGCTTGCGACCAGCCTTACCCAATACCTGCAAACCATGGTCAGGGTTAGATACTGTACCCACTGTAGCTCTACACTCAGACAAAACCAAGCGCGTCTCACCAGAAGGCATCTTAATGATCGCATACTTGCCATCACGACCAGCCAAAGTAGCAGAAGTACCTGCACTTCTTACCAATGTGGCTCCCTTACCAGGACGAGTCTCAATAGCATGAATAGTTGTTCCCAAAGGAATTTTGCTCAAAGGCAAGCTGTTCCCCAAGTTAGGAGCAATCTCTACCCCAGACAATAGAACATCGCCTACCTTCAATTTGTGAGGCGCCAAAATGTAGCGCTTCTCTCCATCAGCGTATACCAACAAAGCAATAAAAGCTGTACGGTTAGGATCATACTCAATGCTCTTTACAGTAGCAGGAATCCCATCCTTGTTACGCTTAAAGTCAATTACACGATAACGACGCTTGTGTCCACCACCTCTGTGACGAACAGTCATGCGTCCTTGTCCATTTCTACCCCCAGACTTCGAGCTCTTACGAATCAGGCTCTTCTCTGGCTTGTCTGTGGTCACTTCCGCAAAAGTGTTCCCAAGCCGAGTTCTAGTACCAGGCGTAATCGGATTATACTTCTTAACTGGCATGTTAAACTACGAATTTATCAGTTTCGCAAACTATAGGTGAATAATATAATTTCCAGACTATTCTATCTTTTTTGGGGCCTGCCCTCGCTTCGCTCAGGCCGTTCCCTTCCGCAGCTCGCAAGCCTGCTCGGCCCTTTCGGGCTGCCGGCAAAGCCGGCACCGCTACAGGCAACTAGGCCTGCGGCGGCTCCGCCGCCTGCTTTACGCAGAAAATAAAATGTCTGTCTCTCTTAAACTCTAGGCTTCTGCAGCCTCAGTTTCATTTCCATCTACTTCTTCCAACTCCTCTTCCGTGTCAATACCGTAGAAACCTTCAATGAACTCTCCCTCAGCAACAGTAACAACTGCTTTCTTATAAGGGCTAGTACGTCCACTTACCATACGTCCCTTTACTACGCGTGATTTACGCTTACCTGGGCGAATAGAAGTGTTTACGTCGTCTACAGTTACACCAAACTGCTCCTCAACCGCTTTCTTGATCTCAATTTTGTTAGCGTCCATTGCCACCACAAAAGTGTACTTCGTAGAAATTGGGTTGTCAGCCAACTCAGTGCTCTTCTCAGAAAGAAGCGGCTTAATGATGATTGCTTTCTTTGCCATTTTAGCCGTTTTTTAGCAAGCTTTATAATATTATTTAGTCAAAAGAGCTGTAATAGCAGCCAATGCACTCTCCGTAATTACCAAGCATTCTGCATTCATTGTCTCATAAACATTCAAGTCACGAGCATTGATTACATCAGCCTGAGAGAGGTTGCGGGCAGATAAGGCCACATTCGTGAACACCTCATCATAAACCTTATCCTGCTCCTCTAGCGTTTTTTCATATTCCGCTACAGTTGCTTCATAAGCTTTCAAATCCGCTACATAAGCCTGATTAAACTCTTTTTGCTGAGCCGCTTTACGTCCACGGCCCTTTTGCAAACGAGGAGCCTTAGGTGCTGCAGGCGCTACAGGAGCATCTACCAACAACAAACTTTTCTTGTCCGCAATATTCAAAGCCTCCAAAAACTTGATGTAGTTCTTGGTCTTAGCCGCATCAAACTTCAAGTCCTCAACCACCAAAATACGGTTGTCTTGGGCCTTGTTACTCAAAGCAGCTTTACGAGCCAAACGGCCAACTTTTTTGTTTAGCTTAATGCCATAGTTACGAGGGCGGGGACCAAATACACGTCCTCCTCCTCTAAACAAAGGGTTCTTGATGCTACCCTTACGCGCTCCACCCGTACCTTTCTGGCGGTGTAGCTTGCGCGTAGAACCTGCAATCTCTGCACGTTCTTTAGACTTATGGGTGCCCTGGCGCTGATGAGCAAGGTACTGCTTTACAGCCAAGTAAACTACGTGCTCGTGATTTTCTTTCAGCTCCAAACCAAAGACATCACTAGAGAGTTCTACCTCTCTACCCAAGCCTTTTCCGTTGATATCTAATACTTCTAGTTTCATTTTACTTCTTCACGATTACAATAGAGCCCTTGTGACCAGGAATAGCTCCTTTGATTAGCAAAATATTTTTCTCAGGAAACATTTTCATTACGCTGAGCTTCTTCACAGTTACACGCTTGCCACCCATACGGCCAGCCATACGCATACCTTTGAATACCTTTGCAGGGTAAGAACAAGCTCCAATCGCTCCAGGTGCACGTCCGCGGTTGTGCTGACCGTGCGTACGCATACCCACACCAGCAAATCCGTGGCGTTTTACAACACCCTGAAATCCTTTTCCTTTTGAAGTACCTACTACCTGTACTGTATCGCCTTCAGCAAATACCTCCTCGGCAGTTAGGGTTTCGCCAAGCGCTTTCTCTGTGTAAAACTCTCTGAATTCTACCAAGTGACGAGGGTAAACTGTTACCTCTTGTCCACGCTTGTTTTGTTTTACAGCACTTGCCGCCTTAGCACCCTCTTCTTTATGGGCTTTTTGGCCTTCAAAGTGACCTTTCAAAGGTTGGCTAACATTTTTTGATCTGCGCTCGCCGAAGCCTAGCTGCAGAGCATCGTAACCATCTGTTTCCTGCGTCTTCACCTGAGTAATGGTGCAGGGCCCCAGCTCTACTACAGTACAAGCAACGTTTGCGCCGCCTTCAGTGTAGATGCTGGTCATTCCAATTTTTCTTCCAATTAATCCTTCCACGGTTCTTTAACTTTTTGGAATTCTAGATTAACAAATTCTGCTTACATCAATTTCACTTGGATATCTACCCCTGAAGGAAGCTCCAGCTTCTCTAGGGCGCTTACTGTCTTTGCAGTAGAGCTATAGATTTCGATCAAGCGTTTGTGAGTACGCAGTTGGAATTGCTCCCGTGATTTCTTATTCACATGCGGTGAACGCAAAACAGTGAATACCTTCTTCTCGGTGGGCAGCGGAATCGGACCGGTAACAACTGCGCCGGTGTTACGAACAGTTTGTACAATCTTAGCAGTAGACTTGTCCACGAGATTGTGATCGTAGGAACGTAACTTGATTCTGATTTTTTGATTCATGCCTCTTACATGATTTAAAAAAATAGATAAATAAGATTTCTAATAGCTGTTGATTTGGGTACCGGCTGTTTTGGCCTAGCGATGTGCAGCAGTGGCGCGAAGCGCCAGACCGAGCATAGCGAGGGCCGAGCGAACAGCGAGCTGCGAAACGTAGCGCCGCAAGGCGTAGCCGCAGCGGAGGCCCCAAAAAAACAAAAAAAAGCCAGCCACCTTCCAGCAAATGGAAAGCGGCGGCTTTTATAATTTATGACTAACCAGCGACACCCTTGGCGTCTTCGATTACCTTCTTGGCGATTCCCTCAGGAGCCTGAGCATAGTGAGAGAACTCCATGGTAGAAGAAGCACGACCAGAAGTTAGGGTACGTAGTTCAGTGATATAACCAAACATTTCTGATAGAGGTACATCGGCTTTTACAACGATGGCCGCACCGCGAGATTCCTGACCTTTTAGGAGGCCACGACGACGGTTAAGGTCACCAATAACGGTACCGGTGTACTCTTCAGGAGTGATTACTTCCAATTTCATGATGGGCTCCATGATTACAGGCTTAGTCTGACGAGCAGCAGCCTTGAAACCTTCCTTAGCACAAAGCTCAAAAGCGATAGGCTTAGAGTCAACGTTGTGCATAGATCCATCATAAACGCGAACCTTCATAGAGTCCATACCGTAACCAGCCAATACGCCATTATCCATCATAGACTCAAAGCCTTTAGTGATGGGGTTGACATAAGCCTTATCGATAGATCCCCCTACGATAGCCCACTCAAATTGCAAGCGTGCCTTACCAGACTTGAACTCTTCGCTTTCGAGGAACTCCTCATCAGCAGGTCCGAGTTCGAACTCCATATCGGCAAATAGACCAGAACCACCAGACTGCTTCTTCAAGCGTTCGCGGTGAGTAACAGAAGTAGTTAGGGCCTCTTTATAGTTTACTTGAGGAGCACCTTGGTTCACCTCTACTTTGAACTCGCGCTTGAGGCGGTCCACGATGATTTCCAAGTGCAACTCACCCATACCGCTAATTACGGTTTGAGCAGTTTCCTCATTATATGTAGCACGGAAAGTAGGATCTTCCTCCATGAGTTTGGCCAGAGCCATACCCAACTTCTCTACATCCTTCTGAGTTTTAGGCTCGATCGCCAAACCAATTACTGGCTCGGGGAAAGTCATACTTTCCAAAATGATCGGGTTGTCTACAGCACAAAGGGTATCACCAGTTTTGATATCCTTAAATCCTACAGCAGCAGCAATATCACCAGCACCTACCTCAGGAATTGCATTCTGTTGGTTAGAGTGCATTTGGTAAAGGCGAGAGATACGCTCCTTCTTACCAGAACGAGTATTGAGAATGTAAGAACCAGCTTCGAGTACACCAGAATAGGCGCGGAAGAAAGCCAAGCGACCTACATAGGGGTCAGTGGCAATCTTAAAGGCCAAAGCAGCAAAAGGAGCGTCATAAGAAGCGGGGCGGAGCTCCTCTTCTTCTGTATCAGGGTTAGTTCCTTTTACTTCCTCTACATCCAAAGGAGAAGGCAAAAATGCACATACTGCATCTAGTACCGCTTGTACCCCTTTGTTCTTAAAGGCAGAACCACACATTACAGGAATAATGCTCATATCACATACAGCAGAGCGAATTGCTGCACGGATTTCTTCAGCTGAGATAGACTCAGGATCCTCAAAGAATTTCTCCAACAAAGACTCATCATAATCAGCAACAGCTTCTAGCAATTGCTCACGAGCCTCGGCTACAGTATCCTCCAAGTCAGCAGGCATATCTACAACCTCATAAGTCATACCCATATCGTGCTCATTCCAAACGATAGCTTGACCCGTGATAAGGTCTACTACACCTTTGAAATCATCCTCAGAACCGATAGGCACCTGAAGAGGAACAGCATTGGCACCCAACATGTCGCGCATCTGTTGAACAGTACCGAAGAAATCAGCACCTGTGCGGTCCATTTTGTTTACAAATGCAATACGAGGAACTTTGAAACCGTCGGCTAGGCGCCAGTTAGTTTCAGACTGAGGCTGTACCCCACTAGAAGCACAGAAAAGGAATACGAGTCCGTCCAATACACGCAAAGAACGAGACACCTCTACCGTAAAGTCTACGTGACCGGGTGTGTCAATAATGTTTACGTGGTAAGACTTGTCTTTCCAATTCCAACTGGTGGTCGTCGCTGCAGAAGTAATCGTGATACCACGCTCCTGCTCTTGCTCCATCCAGTCCATGGTAGCTCCACCATCGTGAACCTCACCAATCTTGTGAGTCAAACCAGTGTAGAACAATACCCGCTCAGTGGTAGTGGTCTTACCGGCATCAATGTGTGCAGCAATACCAATGTTTCTAGTGAATACTAGGTCTTTCTTTGCCATGACTTTGGTGGCTTTTGAAAAAGGTTAAAATAAAATATATAGAGTTGATTAGCGTGCGAAGTGGGCAAATGCACGGTTAGATTCAGCCATGCGGTGCGTATCTTCTTTCTTCTTCACAGCCTGGCCTTCACCTTTAGCTGCAGCTAAAATTTCTTGAGAGAGTTTGTTTGCCATCCCTTTACCAGAACGCGCACGGGCGTACTTGATCATCCACTTCATGGCAATAGACATCCGGCGACCCGGACGAATTTCTGTGGGAATTTGGAAGGTAGCCCCTCCAATACGACGAGAACGCACCTCTACCTGAGGCATTACGTTCTTAAGCGCTTTGTGAAATACCTCCTGAGCAGTTTCCTCACCCTCAGAGCGCTCGCCTACAATGTCCATGGCATCATAGAATACACGGAATGCCGTGCTCTTCTTGCCATCCAACATCATCATATTCACGAATCTTGTGATCGTGTTGTCTCCATAGCGCGGATCGGGCTCGATTTGCCGCACCTTCGGTTTACGTTTTCTCATTTCTTAAATTTTAATGTCGTTGCGTGAACTTCGAAAAGTAACTGCCCCCTAAGGGCTGGTCCACTCTTCAACCCCAGCTTTTCTAGGGTTTACCTCAACAAATAAGGATCTTCGTCTAAGTGCGAATTACTTCTTCGCAGCCTTAGGACGCTTGGTACCATAACGTGAACGAGCTTGCTTACGATCGTTTACACCCGCAGTATCCAAAGCACCACGTACAATTGTATAACGTACACCAGGAAGGTCCTTCACACGACCACCACGTACCAATACGATTGAGTGCTCCTGCAAGTTGTGACCCTCTCCAGGAATGTAAGCAATTACCTCGATACCATTGGTCAAACGTACCTTGGCTACTTTACGCAAAGCTGAGTTAGGCTTCTTGGGTGTAGTCGTGTATACACGAGTACAGACACCGCGTTTCTGAGGACATGCGTCCAACGCTCTGGCCTTGCTCTTCTTGACGATAAGCTTCCTTCCGTTGCGTACTAATTGATTAATAGTTGGCATCTAATAATTATTTTTACAGATAAACAGAGACAATAAATAACTGCCCTTAGTTGGACTAAGGGTTTGCCTAAGCGTTTGCAAAGGTAATACTAATTCTAGTTTTATTAAAATGATTTTTAAACTTTTAGGCAGTTTTTTAAACTTTTTAGGGGGCTTTTTTCAAAAAACGCTTTATAGCTGATTATCAATTGCTTTTAGGGGCCTGCGGGCTGCGCCCGCCGCTCCCCTTCAGGGCTCGCAAGTCTGCTCGGCCCCGCAGCGGCGGCAAAGCCGCCGCTTGGGTCTGGCCTGCGGCCCCCCTTGCGGGCAGCTAGGCCGCTCGCCCTTTTTCTTCGCTTTTTGGCCCCTTCTTCGGCCCTTTTTGCGCCCAAAACAAAGTTTTTCCTTCCTCTGCTCTCCAAAACTCCTTACACTGCCTTATTTTGCGCTAAAAGCAATCTCCGCCCCCTCTCCTACTGCGGCCAAAGCCAAGCGGCTATCGGCCTAGCGATGTGGAGGGGTGGCCGAAGGCCAGACCGAAGCGCGCAGCGCTGAAGGGCCGAGCGAGCAGCGAGCCCCGAAACGTAGCGCCGCAAGCGCAGCGCAGCGGAGGCCCCAAAAAAATATTCATCGCCTTAAATCATCCTACTTATGCCCTTTCGTATTGGCTATCTGGCTGTTATCTCCCTCCTCTTTTTTAGTTTTTTGATGTGCCAATCGAGCCTGCCGCCCAATGCGCCCGCTCTTGGCCCCCAGCTTTTTCCTCAACAAAAGCAATTGCAAGCCCTAGAAGACCGCATTTTGGCCCAAGAAGAAACTTGGATTAATCAGAAGTGGGAAAGCATGAGCCCCGAAGAGCGACTCGGCCAACTTTTTATGGTGGCCGCCTACCCTTTGCAGGGCAAAAATGATGAGGCCCGCATGAAACGCCTCATCCAAAAGGAACATTTGGGCGGGGTCGTGCTCTTTAAAGGCCCGCCCACTCGAGCCGCTAGCCTTTGTAATAAATACCAAGCTTGGGCGCCTAAAGTCCCGCTTTTGGTGGCCATTGATGGCGAATGGGGCCTAGCTATGCGGCTAGACTCTATCATTAATTACCCCCGACAATTGCTTTTTGGAGCCCTGCCCGACAATCGCCTGATTTATGATTTTGGCAAAGAAGTGGCCCGACAAGCCCAGCATATTGGCATTCATATCAATTTTGCGCCAGTGGTTGATATTAACAACAATGCCGCAAATCCCGTGATTGGCGACCGCTCTTTTGGCGAGCAAAAACGCAAGGTGACCGCCAAGGCCTACCAATATATGCGAGGCATGCAAGACAACGGGCTAATGGCCTGCGCCAAGCATTTTCCGGGACATGGCGATACGGATGTCGATTCTCATTACGATTTGCCTCAAATCAAACACCCTAGAAGTCGATTGGATAGCCTAGAGCTTTACCCTTTTCGGCAATTGATTCCCCAAGGTTTGGGCTCTATTATGGTGGCCCACCTCAATATTCCGGCCCTAGACCCTAGAGATAAGCGGCCCACCACCCTTTCTTATGCCACCATCCAAAAGCTCCTCAAAGAAGAGCTCAACTTTAAGGGCCTAGTGATTACCGATGCCATGAATATGCAAGGAGTGGCCAAACATTATGGGCCCGGCCAAGCCGATGTAGAAGCCCTAAAAGCGGGAAATGACATCCTATTAATGTCTCAAAGAGTGGCACAATCTAAAAAAATGATTTTGGCCGCCCTGAAAAAAGGCGATTTGAGCTGGGAGGACCTCGAGCAGCGCATCCGCAAGATTTTAAGGGCCAAATATCGAGCGGGATTGGCAAATTACAAGCCCGTATCGACCAAAAATGTGGTCAAAAACATCAATAATCAGGCGGCTCAAGACTTATACAAAAAAATATTGGGGCAGAGTTTGACCCTAGTAGCCAATCCCGATAGCCTGCTCCCCCTTCGTCAAATCAAGGGACGAAAACTAGCGAGTCTTTGCATTGGTTCTGGCCGTAAAAACAGCTTTCAATTAGAACTACAGCGCTATGGGATTCAGCAGCATTTTTATGCAGGCACAAGCATTTCGGCAGGACAAGAGCGGCGTTTATTGTAGCAATTGGGGCAGCAAGAAGTTGTCTTTATAGCCCTTGACCGTCTTCGTCGGAAGCAAAAAGATCGTTTTGGGGTATCCACTTCTGTGGAGCGCTTTGTCAAAAAGCTAAGTAAAAAGACCAAGGTGGTCCTTATCGCCTTTGGCAGCCCTTATAGCTTGGGCTACTTTGAAGAAGTTCCCTACCTTTCTTGTGCTTATGTAAACGATCGTTCGGCCCAAATTCAGGCCGCAAGAGCTATGGTTGGCGCACAATCTTTTATGGGCCAACTGCCTGTTTCGGCCAGCAAAAAATTAAGAGCGGGCTTAGGCGTAAAAACGCAGATTTTCCGTATGCCCCATGCCGAGAGTCCCGAATCTATGGGCATGCGCAGCGACATTCTAAATCAGATTGATAAAATTGCCGAAGAAGCGATTCGCAAAAAGGCCACCCCAGGTTGCCAAATCTTGGTGGCTAAATCGGGAAAAATTGTTTTTCATAAGGCCTACGGTCATCATACCTACGCCAAAAGACGTCCACAGCGCTTAGATGATGTTTATGACTTGGCCTCTGTGACCAAGGTAGCCGCTACCACCATGACCCTCATGCACCTTTATGAGCGGGGCTTAATTGATTTGGATGCTCCATTGGGCCAGTATATTCCAGAGCTCAAAGGCAGCAATAAAGCCAATTTGAAAATTCGGGCTGTTTTGGCGCATCAGGCGGGGCTCAAGCCTTGGATTCCCTTTTATGCCAAAACCTTGGATGAGAATAAGCGCCCAATGGATAGCCTCTATCGCAAAAAACCTCAAGGTCCTTATCAGGTTCGGATTGCCGAGGGGCTATATTTCCATAAAGATAAGGTAAAGCCCTATTTGTGGGACCGTATTATTGAGCAAAACCTTCGGGGGCGGACCAACTATAAATACAGCGATTTGGGCTTCTATTTATTTGCTCGTTTGGTGGAAGAAGTGAGTGGGCAAACCCTAGATGAATATGTACAGGAGCATTTTTATGCGCCTATGGGCCTAGAATACACGGGCTTCAACCCCTTAAATCGAAACATTAGCAAAAGCCAGATTATTCCCAGCGAAGAAGATAAATACTACCGCTACCAAAAGGTCCAGGGCGATGTACATGATATGGGCGCGGCTATGCTGGCTGGGGTTTCTGGACATGCGGGACTATTTTCTCAGGGCCAAGAGCTGGCCGCCATTTATCAGCTTTGGCTCAATGGAGGCAGCTATAAGGGCCGTCAATACCTCAAAGGGAGCACAATTGCCCTATTTACTAAGCAATATAGTCCCCGCTCTCGCCGAGGCTTGGGCTTTGATCGCAAAGAGATTACCGACCCCAACGCTTCCATTAATGTAGCCAAGCAAGCATCGCCCAATACTTTTGGCCATCTGGGCTTTACCGGCATTGGCGCTTGGGCCGACCCCGATAATGAGCTGATTTATATATTTTTATCCAATAGAACTTATCCCGATAGCGAAAATATGCAGCTTATCCGCTTAGATATTCGGACTAGAATTCATGAGCTTTGTTATCAGGCTTTGGGGGAATAAATAAAATGCGATTTAATGGAATTATTTTCAAAAAGTTTGTATTTTTAAACTATCAACACCCGCCTCGCCTCTCGAAGCTGTCTATATTTTTAATTTTTATAAGGTTATTGCCTCCGGACTTTCAACCTGTTCATTTAAAGATTAGGCTTCTGATGCGCACCTTTGGCGGGTTTTTTTATGCCCCAACGATATCTCTGCCCTTACTCCACCTTTTGGCTCCATTAAAACCAGAGCAACTCTCACAAATGGGCTTCCCCAATAATTGGCGCACTGAAAAGCTATGGGGGTAGCTTTCACTATTTCTTTTTGGGGCTGCCCCGCCCTGCGGGCGGGTCGGGCCATTGCGCAGCTCGCAGGTCTGCTCGGCCCTGCAGCCCTGCGGGCTTTGGTCTGCCGCCTGCGGCGGCCCTGCTACAGCCCCTCAGCCGATTCGCTGGCTGTTCAGCCAGCGAGAGGGCCGTTCGGCTGCGCCATGATCTATCTATACAAGCCTAAGGCAGCCCTTTCTTCTGGCCAGCAAAGGCTTGGACCAACTCTACTTTTTGATGATTTTAGCCCTGCGGCCCAATTCTATTTGCCCCTCTTCGGCCATTAGCGCTCCCCCTTTTTCAATGATAATTTTAGCTTTGGGTCCCAAAATGATTTTGGCGGCCTTTTCTAGTTTCAGTTCGCAACCTTTAGCAATATAGAGTCTAGACTTTTTGGCCAAATAACAGCTGCTCCCCTGCGCTAAAGTCAAAACCGTAGGCCCCACAAAGCTGCCATTGGCTTGTTGTCGACTCCGATTGGCGGTGCCTGAAGGACGCAATTGCAAAACTTGTTTTTTGGCCAAAATGAGATCTACTTGTTCATCTTCACTGCAATTGGGCAACACAATTTCTCCCGCCCAATCTTGGCCCTCCTTTAACTCAATGGCTTTGCGCTCAATTTCTAAAATATAGCGCTGGTTTTCTGTGGCCAAGACCTTAATATGGACATCCTGTAAGCGGTAAGGCGCCTGAAGATCCTTTCTAAAATCATATTTGGGATAGTGGACCAAAGCGGGGTTGCCCCCCGCCCAAAGTTGATCGCCTGGACCAAAGGCTTGGTTTCGGTAGCCTTGGGGCAAAGGTGCTACCGCCTGCATGCCAAAACTTTGGTAGAGTTCGCTATACCCCCCCGTATCATTTTGCTCATAAATAATGGGCATCCCCTCATTTCTGGCGCCATTATAATTGCGGTTGTAAGCAATTCGGCCATCTTGATTCAAATCGGCCCGAAAAAAGAAAAAGGGATTGGTCCCACTAACCGCATTGGGCCTTAATCGCTGAAAGCGATAAAGTGGATTGCCCCAAGCATTGCTTTTAGGCTCTTCTTGAATATAAGTATAATCGTAATTTCCAGCCGCATTAATAGGATAGAGCGCATTGCAAGCTGGCGAAAGTGCCCGAACAATTTGTTGCAGGCTATCGATGCCCGTATCATCTACATAAGCGTAGAGTCCTGCTGGGGTTCCGCTCAGTTGCAATTGGCCCAGCTGCTGCCCAGCCCAAGCGTGTTCATCAAAAGGATGTAGTTTTTGGTGCAGCTCTAGCCAGAGCCATTGACCCTGGCCCTGCGGCAGCCGAATGCGGAGCGCCTCCTGTTCGGTACAAAAATCGCCTAGGGCCAAAACCTCTTTTTGGCCAAAATCTAGCTCTAGGCTGCGCAAATTGGGCAAATAGCCCATATACCAAGCTTCCCAGGCATTAAAAAGCTGAAAAATGGGGATGGTGCTGGTGGCGCCCCAGCCAATAGCGGGCCGTCTAAAATAATCGCCTACTGTTTGATTGGCCCCAAAAAAGTGGGGCGCATTAAAGAGGCTATGGGCCAATTCATGGACAAACACATTGGAGCCCCACATCATGGTAAACCCTTGTTGGATGCTATAGCCTTGGTAGCTTTCGAGCCCAATGCTGCCAGGGCTAGCAAAACCGCCGCCAGAGCCCAGCCAGCGGTTCATGCCGGGGGCGGGTTGCTGGCTCCAATTTGGGGAGTAGCGGTAGACAAAAATGACATAATCGATTAAGCTATCGGGGGCTGTATTTTGGTTATCGAACTGGAAATTGGGGCGATTTGTTCTTTGGTCCAAATGGCTAAGCGGCAAATTGGGGTTGGCGGCCATCATGGCAAAAAGGGCTTTGCGGTTCATATCGGACCAGCTGCGGCCACCGCTGGGGTTGATGCCCACAGCTGCGGCTTGGCCGCTACTATCCTTAAAAACCTCCACCGTAAATTGAAACTGCCCTTGAGATTGGAGAAAAAAGAGCGAAGAGGCATTGAAGCCCATTTTGCTTAAATTCTCGGCTTCAAAATCGCTACTATCATTAGCCATAAAGCTGGGGCATCGGCCTGTTTTGGGGTCAATAGGATTGGGCAGCATATTGAGGTTTTGGCTATCCCATTGGGCCAAATAATGGTCTTTATTTTTAAAATTGGGATTCGTTTGGGCTTGGTCGGTAAAATAGACGGGAACCAAAAGCGCTTTGAGTTGGCCTTTGGGGGTAAAGACTCCTCCGTAGGGGGCGTAGGGGCCTTTTTGGGCCAAAAGGAAAAGCGGGAAAAGGAGGAAGAATAAAGATAATCGCATAGAAAAATGTATTTTAGCTAGCTATACAATAAGCTCAAGAGAAGAAAAATTGGCTAGGCCTTAGCTGGCCTAGCGATGTGCAGCAGTGGCCCGAAGGGCCAGACCAAAGCCCAAAGGGCTGCAGGGCCGAGCGAACAGCGAGCTGCGGAACGTAGCGCCCGCCGAAGGCGGGAGGCCCCAAAAAAACAGCGAGCTGCGGAACGACAACAAGGCCTTTAGGCCGCAGTTCGACGACCAAAGGGAGTAACCGCCCGCCGAAGGCGGGAGGCCCCAAAAAATAAAAAAACATGAGAAGGTTAAGATACATCTTGTACTGTTGTTTGTGGGCTTCTGTTTTGCTGGGGCAAGACAGTTTAGTTTGGGAGCAAGAGTTGGACCTCTATTTGGCCGAGGCGAATGCCTTATATCGGAAAGATCGGCGAAAGGCCATGGATATTTTGAGATTTGCGGAGAGCAAGGCCAAAGGGTTCAAAGACAGTCTTGCTTTGGCTCGAATTTACAACAATATGGGGCATAGTTATCGGCATTGGGGCTATACCTATCGGGCGGCGGAGCTATTTACCAACAGCTACATTTTGATGAAAAATGCGGGGGAAGAAGAGGCGGCGGGTTTTTCATTGATTGACATTGGCAACCTATACTACGACCTCAAAAAATATGAAGAAGCCCGGCCCTACTATGAGGGAGCGATTGCCATTTTTGACCCCAAAAAGGAGACTGGGGCAAGGGGAATAGAGACCTGTTATAACAACTTGGCTTTATTGGCAGAGCAAAAGGGCGAGTACAAATTGGCGGAAAGCTATTTTCGGAAAGCGTTAAGGTCTAGAGAACAATTTAAGGACTCCTTTTTACTGGCTCATTCCTATTTTTATTTGGGGCGTTTGGCCTTGGTCCAGAAAAAGGGGCCGCAAGCCGAGCAATTTGCCCGAAACTCTATGGAGCATCGTTCAGGCGGGCAATTGGCAGGGCGTTACGACCTAGAGTTTTTGCCCATTGCCCAGCACTACATTTTGGGAGAAGCCTTTCATTTGCAGCGGCAGATGGACAGTGCCGAGCATCATTTTTTACGCTCTATAGAATTGGCAGAGCCCTATCCGCAGCTGAGTTCCTACTTCTTAAAATCCTACTACAGTCTAGGGCTACTTTTTAGAGAAAAAGGCGATAAAAAAGAGGCCGAAAAACTTTGGAAAGACGCCTTAAAGAAAAGCCAAGCCCTTTCCTTTTTTGATGAAAAAGAGTTGCTTTGGAAATCCCTAATCTCCTTATATCGAGAAGAAGAAAACTATGCGGCCATGGCGGCGGCCTACGAACAGCTCTACGATTTGGTCAAGCGGCAGACGCCGGGAGCCTCCGAGAGCATGTTGCGTTTTCATGCCGAATGGCGAAACTACAACAGCCGAGAAAAGCTAGCCCAGCAAGAGCAGGCCTTGGCCCAAGAGCAGAAAGAGCAGCGCATACAGTGGTGGATTTTATCGGTTATTGCTTGTTTGTTGGTTCTGCTGGCAGTATTTGTGGTTTTGCTCAATAAGAAAAGCCGAGAAGTGAGTCAGAAAAACATCAGTTTGAGTGAGCAAAACCGCACCATTGCGAGTAAGCAGCAAATTATTAGTGAAAATGCGGAAGAGCTAAGAGAACTGAACGAAACCAAAGACCTCTTATTTTCGGTCATTGCCCATGATTTGCGGGGGCCATTTAATAGCTTAACTGGTTTTTCTAAGCTCATGCAAACCTACATACAAAACAACCGTTGGCAAGAGCTCAAAACCTCCTTTCAGATTTTGGATGAATCTTCTCAGCAGGCCTATTGGATTTTTGAAAACCTCTTGGGTTGGATACAAGGGCAAACGGGCAAACTAGAAGCCGACAGCCAAGACATTGATATTCGGCCCATTGTAGAAGAAAGCTTGCGTTTGCTCAGCAGCATGCGTTTACTTAAAAACCTAAACATTTACCAGGACTATGTATCGGCCTATGCCAAAGCCGACCCCTATATGCTACGGACCGTTTTGCGCAACCTACTGACCAATGCCATTAAGTTTTCCTCAGAAGGGGGAAATATCTATATTCGTAGTTGGGAGGCGAGAAATCTATTGTATATTGAGGTAGAAGATGAGGGCGAAGGCATGAGCAAAGAAGCCATTCGTAAGCTCTTTCAGACCCAAAAGCTACAGACCAAAAGTAAAAGCGTTTCGGGTTTGGGGCTGATCTTAGCCAAGCAGTTTACCGAATGTATGCAAGGACAAATTAGCATTGAGAGCCAAGAGCAAAAAGGCAGTATTTTCCGCCTTAGCCTTCCGCTTGGCGAACAAGCTCAGGTGCCCGTTCCAGAAAGCATGCAGCCCCATAAGCAAACGGCCATTGCCCCCTCTCCGGCCACAGATGCCCAAAGCTTTATGCAGGAGCATTTGCATCAGTTGAAAAACTGCCTTTCGCCTTACCTCAGCGAGCTTCACAGCCTGAGTGTTTATGAAGCCTCCGCTTTGCGAAAAATAGTGGAACAGCTGCAGGCCAAAACAGAAAATGAATTGGCCCTACAACAATGGTGCAGCCTTCTACAACAGGCTATTTATAATAGCGACGAGTCCCTTTATGAACAACTAACTACTCCTCTTTATGCCCTCTGAGTACCAATATAGTCTTCTGATTGTAGACGATAACCCCCAAAATCGTCTGCTTGCTGTAGAACAACTCATGCAGCAAGAAGAAACCTATAAGATTTTAGCCGCCCCCTCTGCAGCCATTGCCGACAAACTACTAGAACGCTACGCCATTGACCTTATCTTGCTCGATTGGGAGATGCCTGGCACCAATGGCATTAGCTTTTTGCAAAAACTCAAAGCCCACCCTCAACAGCAAAATATTCCCGTTATTATGTATACCGGCATCATGACTAGCCCCGAATCTTTGCGGGAGGCCCTAGATGCTGGCGCCGCCGACTTTCTGCGCAAACCCGCAGACCCCATAGAACTACTCGCCCGCTGCCGATCTATCCTCAGCCGAGACCAATATTACAAGGCCCTCATACAAGCCGAAGAAGAACGCTCTCGATTTAAGCTACAAGAACTCTCGGCTAGCCTGATCCAAATTGCTCAGCAAAAACGATTGCTCAAAGAGATTTTAGACGAGCTAGAACAACTGGAAAGCCATGGCCCATTGCTCCAACTCCAACAAAAAATTAAACATAAACTCAAAGTAGAAGGCAATTGGAGCGAACTGCAAAACCGCATCCAACTCCTGCATCAAGAGTTTATCAAAAAACTAGAAAGTACCCACCCCAACATCAGCCAAGAAGAACTCATCTACTGTACCCTGATTTATATGGGCCTAGACCAAAAGGAAATTATGGATATTCTAGACATCTCTCCAGAGTCTGCCCTCCGCAATAGATACCGCCTAAGACAAAAAATGCAACTGCACAGCCAAGAACGTTTAGAGGAATATTTGAAAAATATTTAGAAAAAGTTGTGAGATCTCAAATAGCTTATTATATTTGCATCCGCTACAACGAAAGTTATGGCCCATTCGTCTATCGGTTAGGACGCCAGGTTTTCATCCTGGAAAGAGGGGTTCGATTCCCCTATGGGCTATTTTTTTAGTTCTTTTTTTGAACGCCATTATGGCCCATTCGTCTATCGGTTAGGACGCCAGGTTTTCATCCTGGAAAGAGGGGTTCGATTCCCCTATGGGCTATTTTTTTAGTTCTTTTTTTGAACGCCATTTTATGGCCCATTCGTCTATCGGTTAGGACGCCAGGTTTTCATCCTGGAAAGAGGGGTTCGATTCCCCTATGGGCTACGCTTCCGACCTCAGTCAGCTTTATGTTGGCTGGGGTCATTTTTTGTTTAGGGGTAGCTGCTCCAAGGCCGAGGCGGGTTTTTCTTGCTGGGCGGCCTACAAAAATGGTCCATATAAAAAAATAGGCATTTTTTGCCCAAGGCCAATAGCTGCTCCTCCTCTGTTTTTGGGCCCTCTATGGGCTTAAAATAGCGACGAACATGCCGTCTGAAATTCTTACTTTTAGAGAGCTCGGCCCGAATGGCCATATAAGTAGCCCCCGAGTTGGCATAACTCAGATGCTGTAGCCAACGCAGCTCCCACTTTCGCCAAACGCCATCTACCTTACAATTGGCGCCCAAGCTATTTAGGGCGCGCTCTACGGGCCGCATATTGCCATAATGCACCTTTACATGCATACAAATATTGGCCGTTGCTTGATGCGGAATAGTTGGGGCCCAAATATCTTCCCAAAGTCCTTCTAGCACAGCCGCCGCCTGCTCATAACTAAAATTACTGAGCTCTTCTTTGCTCACAGGCCGGCCCAGATGCAAGCTAGCCGCACAGGCACTAATATCTCTAAAGGTGCCCACCAACTGCCCTTGCCCTACCCGACAGCTGGTCCAGTTGCTGCCATCTTTAGGGTTGGGGTTCTGCATGCCGTTATTGCTGGCCTTGGTCAATTTGGCCCGAAAAGGAGTCTGCATATAGGTCTCAAAACTGGCCTGCGGAAAAAACACTCGCAGCAATCCTTGCCCCCAAATCCATTGAGGCAAGAGAAATAAAGTGGTACAAATAATTAGTTTAGGGGAAATCATAGGTTTTGTTTTTTGGGGCCTCAGCTGCGCTGCGCTTGCTGCGCTACGCTTTGGGGCTCGCAGGTCTGCTCGGCCCTGCGGCGGCTTTGCCGCCTTGGTCTGGCCTGCGGCCACCCCGCCGCATCGCTAGGCCGAAATGAAGCTTGGCCCTAAGGCAAAATAATACGACTTTCTAGCGCTTAATCTAAAACGGGAATAGGGTTGCGGTCCTCATCTATGGCCACAAAACTAAAACAACCGTTAATGGCTAGCTCTCGGCTGTCTTCATACATTTCTTCTAGGTAAATGCGGACATCAATGTCTAGGCTGGTGCGCCCCACCTTGCTCACCTTGGCCACAAATTCGGCTAAAGTACCTGCTGGAATAGGATGATTAAAATTTACTCGATCCGAGCAAATGGTCACTACTCTTTTTCGGCAAAAGCGGGTAGCGCAAATAAAGGCCACCTCATCCATAAGTTGCAAAGCCGCCCCACCAAAAAGCGTATTATAATGGTTGGTGGTATTGGGGAAAATGGCCTTAAATATTCTGGTGGTCGATTGTTCTTTACGTTCTTCTAAGGTCATGCAATTATTTTTGTACACTGGAGCATCCAGCATGAAAGAATAAGACGAAACTAGGCCTTTTTTGGCATTTCTAGTAAAAAGCGGGCGCCTCTGCCCTTAATAAAAAACTAAAGGGCCACTATAAGCAAAGCATTCAGAACAATTTTTGCGGCAAAAGGCTTACATTAGACAAAGGGCCTATTTGGGCCCCTACAGGCCCGAAGGGCCGCAGGCTGAGGGATGGATAGCAGGGCCGCCGAAGGCGGCAGACCAAAGCGCTGAAAGCGCTGCAGGGCCGAGCGAACAGCGAGCTGCGACACAGCCCGACCCGAGCGAAGCGAGGGGCAGCCCCAACTCATTATGAATCTTGAACGACTATGTATAAGTATCTCTTTTTGGCCCTTTTTATTTCGGCCATCTCTCCTACTTTTGGGCAAAGCTTTAATAATGCCCAAAAAGCCAGACTTTGCCTACAATATTACCGCAATGGCGAATTTGAAAAGGCGGCAGCTTGCTTTGAGGAGCTGCACAACAAAGACCGCAGCCACGACTACTACTATGAGCGTTATTTGAGCGCTTTATTTGAGTTGGAAGACTATAAAACGGCCGAAAAAGTAATTAAGCGGG
The DNA here is from genome assembly GCF_027594745.1 of Saprospira grandis. Classification (NCBI taxonomy): domain Bacteria; kingdom Pseudomonadati; phylum Bacteroidota; class Saprospiria; order Saprospirales; family Saprospiraceae; genus Saprospira; species Saprospira grandis. The sequence goes on from NZ_CP110854.1 coordinate 1,810,028, forward strand.
CCATCAAGGCGAGTCCAGAAAAACTAGAACGGCGAGTAGATTATGGACGGCTTTATGCTCGGCAGCAAGAAATGGAAAAGGCCGAAAAAGAGTATAAGCGGGCCATTAAGGAACTAACGGGCAACCAAATTCAGATCAGTCGCCTGGCCAATGCTTTTCAGAAGCAAGACCGGCATGCCGAGATGGTGGCCACCTATGAAAAAGGGGAAAAACTATTGGGGCAGCCAGGGATTTTTGCCTATCAGCGGGGAAATGCCCATCGTTTGGCTGGCAATGCCGAGGAAATGGTAAAAGCCTACTTGGATGCCATTGAGGCTGTGCCGGGTCGCTTGACCAATATACAAGCCTTTTTGCAGCGATATTTGCCCGAGATGACCGGCAGCTATGACGCACTAAAAACAGAGCTCTTTCGGAGAAGCCAGAAAGATGCAAACAACAGCCTCTATCCCGAAATGCTCGTTTGGGTTTATGTGCAAGAAGAAGACTTTGAGAGTGCTTTAGTGCAAGCTCGGGCCCTAGATTTGCGTTTGCAGGAAAATGGCTCTAGGGTCTATAAATTGGCCCAAATGGCCCTGAATGAAGAGCAATATCAGGCCGCCTTAGATGCCTTTGCCTACATTGTGGAGGAAAAAGGCAAAACCTCTATTTATTACATCAATGCCAAAGAGCAAATTCTGTATACCAAGCGCAAGCAGCTCAGCAAGGGCTTTGCCTATACCGAAGAACAACTCCAGACTTTGGAGGGCGAGTATAAAGCCTTTTTGAAGGAATTTGGGCAAAATGCGGGCACCTATGGCATCATGAAACAGCTAGCCGAATTGGAAGCCCTCTACCTCAATGATTTGGATCAAGCCATTCAGATTTTAAAAGTAGCCGTAGAAATGCCTCGTTTGGACCGCAAGCGCCTAGCCGAAGCCAAAATCCAGCTGGGCGATTACTTCTTGATGAACCAAGAAGTTTGGGAGGCCAGCCTGCTCTATAGCCAAGTAGACAAGGACCAAAAAGATAGCCCCTTGGGCGAAATGGCCCGTTATAAAAATGCCAAACTCTCTTATTATAAAGGCGACTTTGAGTGGGCCCAAGACCAGCTCGAAATCCTAAAAGGGGCCACCTCTGAGCTCATCTCCAACGATGCCATCGATGTTTCGGTCTTTATTATGGAGCATTACAATTTGGATACAACCGCCAACAGCATGCGCCTTTTTGCCCAAGCCGAACTAAAAATCTTTCAGCATCGCTTTGAAGAAGCCTTCTCTCAGATGGATAGCATCAAATTGCTTTATAAGGGGCATGGACTAGAAGACGACATCCATTTTGCCAGGGCCAAGGTCTTTTTGCAAAAACTAGATTATAGCAAAGCCCTAAGCGAATTGGAGCAAATTGTGGCCAACTACCCCGAGGGCATTTTGGTCGATAACGCCCTCTTTCAAATGGCCCAAATTTATGAAGAGCGACTTAATGAACCAGAAAAAGCCATGCCCCTCTACGAGCAAATCCTCATGGAGCATATGGGCAGCTACTTTACCGTAGAAGCCCGAAAACGCTTTAGGAAATTGCGTGGCGATGGTGTATAAATAGAAAGCCCGCAGCTTTTGGCTGCGGGCTTTTTCATTACAAATCCTAAATATACTTATGCTTGTTCTTATGTTCTTTGCTTAGCGGCTAGCTTGTAGCCCCTGCTCCAAATTGCTGGGCAAAGCCGTCAATTCGCCTTTTTGGTTCAAGTTGTACCATTGGCCATCTTTTTTGACCATAGCCAAGCCATTTTGGCCAAAACTGCGGACCGCTTCAAATTCTGCAGCCACAATCAAAGCGCCCTGCTCATTGATAAAGCCCCATTTTCCATTGATCTGAACCGCAGCAGCAGCCTGCTCAAAACGGCCCACCCAATCAAAGCGGAAACTGCTAATCTTGCGGCCCTGCTTATTGATAAAGCTCCATTTGTTGCCCTTGCGAATAGCCGCATAGCCATTCTCAAAAGGACGGATTTCCTCATAGCGAGGAGCAATAATTTCTACGCCCTGTGCATTGACAAGACCGTATTTATTGTATAATTTGGTCAAAGCTACGCCCTCTTGATAGGCAGAAACTACCTCGGCCCCACTGGCCGTTTCTTCCCCAATAGCCGTGATTTCAATAGCCAAATCCTCATTGCTGTATAGGGCCCAATTGGCCTGAGCAGAAACGGACTGAAAACCGATAAACAAACTAAGGGCGAAAAAGAAATTACGAAAATTCATAAGGGTGAAAATTTGAGTTGGAGATATTTGTATCTGTTTATTTTTGGGAGTTGTTCCTCCCTTTTGTTGACACAAAGATAGGGCAAGCCCAAAGCTAGGGCAAGTTCTCTCGACCTCAAGCCCCCTTTTTCCGACCAAAATCCACTAAAAAACATTCATTTACAATGGCTTGCCCAAAGAAAGACCTTAGATTCTTGGGCCAAAAAGAAGGGCCAAGAAATTTTAGGCCAAAAAGTAGCAAATAGAAATATAAACAAGAAGCTTAGTTAAGTAGTGCAAAATATTATTTTATTTCAACTTTCATTTTAAGTGGGCTTCCAAATTAACATTGGCTTTACAAGCCTTAATTTTAAGGCTAAATTGGGAGGATATTTGCTGTAGGAAGAGGGCCAAAAAAGAAAAAAAGGAGCTAGCGCCTAGATTAAACTTTAATTTTGTAATTTTATATTCTGCCTAATTTTCATAGGCCTAAGGGGCCAAAATTTGGGCTTCATCAGTTAAAAATTTGCCTTATGCGTATTCTATCCACTCTATTTTTTGTGTTGCTCAGCCTAAGTTTGTGGGCCCAAAAGTCCGAAAAACAAGAAGCCTTTGAAAAAGGCCAGCAGATCAAGAGCTCGGCGGTGCAACTAGACAAAAGTAAGCTACAAAGTTTGCGTTCGGCCCCAACCATGCAAATGTATCAGCAGGGCACTAATCAATCGGTAAAGGCGCCTAGGCCTCTGCGGCAGCTGCAAGAGGTCAAGCAACGCAGCAGCGAGGATGGCCGCCCCTCTAAGCGAGAAGAGCTGCTTTTGCTCGAACTAAAAAATCAGGCAACGCCCAAAGAATAATTCTTTTGTATTTTTGGGGCTGCCCCTGCGGCCTACGGCCTTGGGTCGGGCTCTGTCGTGGCTCGCAGGTCTGCTCGGCCCTGCGCCAGCAAGCTGGCTGGGTCTGCGGCTTCGCCGCCCCACTTTCCATCCCTCAGCCGGCTCGCTGCGCTCGCCCTGCCCGCCCTTATTATTATTTTGGACCAAAACAAGAATATCATGAAATACCTATTTATTGCCCTTTTCCTTTTGGGCAGTTCGGCCATTTTTGCCCAACACAAAACCGCCCCCATGCAAGAAGGCGACCAACTGAAGGTAGTACCTTCTAACCAACTACAACAAAGTAATCAGGCCCTCAGCCGCCGTTCGGGCCAAAGCAACGCCAAAAGCAACAACCAACTGCTGCTGGGCAAACGCAAACCCAATGATAGCCAAGCCGCCGTTCGGGCCCGCCTAGATGGCCGCCCCTCGCCTAGAGAAGAACGCATTTTGGCCGAAGAGCGCAGCAAAGCCCAACAAGCCGTAACCGAGTAACTCTGCGCCTAGCAGGGCGCAAAGCGCCCGCAGGCTGAGGGATGGACAGCAGGGCCCCGCAGGGGCAGACCAAAGGCTTTTGAAGCAAAGCGAAAAAGCCTGCAGGGCCGAGCAGACCTGCGAGCTGCGACACAGCCCGACCCGCCCGCAGGGCGGGGCAGCCCCAAAAAAAGCAACAAATAGCATAGAAAAGAAGCAAAATAAAATCCTCCTCCCCTTCTATCTATAAATAGATTTTTATATATTCATTTAGCTATTAGCTAAACCCTTGGAAACTGAATAGTTTTTGTGAACAGAAAAGCAAAAAGGGCCTTACTAATAGGAGAATGATTTTCTATATTTACAAGATATTGACTAGGCCTAGTTTTAGGGCCTACATGATTATCAACAACGCATAAAGCAGCTGAAAATGAGCTACTCTTTTATTTCCAATGCCCATCCAGGTTATATTGACAACTTGTACAAGACCTATAAGGAGAACCCCGAAGAGGTGGCCGAGGGCTGGAAACAATTTTTTGCAGGATTTGATTTTGCCATTGAGCAGGGGGCCGCAGGGCCTACCGATAGCATTGAAGGTGGGCTGTCTACTAGCCAACTTCAGAAAGAATTTGCTGTATTGGGACTGATTCACGGTTATCGTCAGAGAGGACACCTCTTGTCTACAACCAACCCCGTACGGCCCAGACGTTTTCGTTTCCCTAATGTTGACTTGGCCAACTACAACCTCACAGAGGAAGATTTGGAGCAAAGTTTTATGGCGGGGGCCGAAATCGGAATGCCCAATGCCAAATTGAAGGATATCCGCAACCGACTAATTGAAGTCTACTGTGGCAATATTGGCGTAGAATACAGCCATATTGAACACCGCGACAAACGCATGTGGCTCCGTGACCGCATGGAAAAAAGCCAGCCTCAAAAGGCTTATGACCTGAGCATTTCGCAAAAGCGCCGCATTTTGGAGAAGCTCAATGGAGCTGTTGGCTTTGAAAACTTTTTGGCCAAAAAATATGTGGCCCAAAAACGCTTTGGTCTAGAAGGTGGAGAAACGACTATTCCCGCCCTAGATGCGATTATCTGCAAAGGCGCAGAAGAAGGCGTAGAAGAAGTGGTAATTGGCATGGCCCACCGTGGTCGCCTCAATGTTTTGGTAAACATTATGGGCAAAACCTATGACCATATCTTTAGTGAGTTCCAAAATGTCATGCCCGAAGAAACCTTTGGCGATGGCGATGTGAAATATCACCTAGGCTATGCCTCTAAGTATCCCACCCCTTCTGGCAAAGAGGTCCATATGAAGCTGGTGCCTAACCCCTCACATCTAGAGGCTGTAGGCCCTGTGGTTCAAGGTTATGCCCGCGCTCAGGCCGATGTTCTTTATACCTCTGACTTTGATAAGATTCTGCCTATTCTCATTCATGGAGATGCCGCCGTTGCTGGACAAGGAGTGGTCTATGAGGTGGTACAAATGAGCCAACTAGAAGGTTATTATACTGGTGGAACCATCCATTTTGTTATTAACAACCAAGTTGGATTTACTACCGACTTTGAAGACGCTCGCTCTTCTACCTATTGTACTGGAGCTGCGGCCTTGGTGCAAGCCCCCGTTTTCCACGTTAATGGAGATGATCCCGATGCCGTTATTTTTGCCGCTACCCTAGCCGCAGAGTATCGCCAGAAGTTTAATACCGATGTATTTATTGATATGGTTTGCTACCGCAAACATGGGCACAATGAGGGAGATGATCCCAAATTTACACAGCCCAAACTCTATGAGTTTATCAAAAATCATCGTGATCCTCGCTCGATCTACCTCGATCGCCTCATCGAACAGGGCGCTATCGAAAAAGAAATGGCCGAGCAAATGGATAAAGAATTTAACACCTTCTTGCAAGAGCGCTTTGACCGAGTAGAACAAAAAGAAGTAGACTATACACTTCAGGCCCCAGAAGTTGCCTGGAGCCAATTGCAAAAGAAAACCTCTTGGGAAGACTATCTAAAATCTCCCGATACCGCTATTTCTGAAGAGCAATTGACCTATATTCTCAACAACCTACAAGAGATTCCCAAGGACTTTAATATGCTCTCTAAGTTTAAGCGGATTCTTAAACGTAGCCAAGGTTATATAAATGAAAACAAATGCGACTGGTCAATGGCCGAGCATTTAGCTTATGGCTCTTTGCTTTTGGAGGGACATCCTGTACGCATGAGTGGACAAGATGTGAAGCGCGGGACCTTCTCGCACCGCAATGCGGTCCTCTATGATGTAAAAACCAATGAGCAATACAACCGCCTCAACCACCTAAAAGAAGGAGAACAAGCCGAATTCCGCATTTTCAACTCTCTACTTTCTGAGTTTGCCGTTTTGGGCTTTGAATACGGTTATTCTTTGGCTTCTCCCGATAGCCTAGTGGTTTGGGAAGCACAGTTTGGCGACTTTGTCAACGGTGCCCAAACTATTATTGACCAGTTCATTACTTCTTCTGAAAGTAAATGGGCGCGCATGAGCGGTTTGGTCATGCTTCTCCCTCATGGCTATGAAGGACAAGGCCCCGAGCACTCTTCTGCTCGCCTAGAACGCTTCTTGCAAGCCTGCGCAGAATACAATATGACCGTAGCCAATGTAACTACCCCCGCCAACTTCTTCCACCTCATCCGCAGACAATTGGCCCGCCCCTTCCGCAAACCACTGATCCTGATGTCGCCTAAGAGTTTGCTCCGTCATCCAAGTTGTATTTCTGATTTCAAAGACTTTACCGCTGGCGGTTTCCAAGAAACCTTTGATGACGCTAGCGTAAAAGATGCCAGCAAAATCAAAAAAGTACTTTGCTGTACAGGCCGCCTCTACTATGACCTATTAGAGAAGAAAGAGAAAGAAGGACATGACGATATCGCTATCGTTCGCCTAGAACAGCTCTACCCCTTCCCTCAGGCACAGGTCAATGAATTGATTAAGAAATATGCCAACGCCAAGTTCTTCTGGGTACAAGAAGAACCCTCAAACATGGGATCTTGGCAATATCTCTTGGCCTTCTACCGCAACTACGATTTGGGCCTCATTGCCCGCAAATCTAGTGCTTCTCCAGCTACGGGATACAAAAAACAACACAATCAAGAGCTAGAAGATATACTTCAACGAGCTTTTGCACCTATAGAAGAATTGGCGCAAAGCCATAAATAACGTAACTTTAGGGGCCGCAATACTGCGGCCCTTTTTTATGTATGCACCTTTGCCCTATGTCTATACTATTTACCTTCATCGTACTGATTGCCGTCTTGGCCCTAGTTGCTGCCGTTTTCGCCTTTATGCTGCCCCAATCTTGGCGCATCGAAGAGGTGGCCCAACTAGCCGCTAGCCCCAAAGAACTATTGGCCCTCTTCCAAACCCCAGCCAATTGGCCCAATTGGTCGGCCTGGACCAAAGAACAAGGCTACTCCTTCTCTTTTGAAGGCCCAGAAGCCGGCCCTGGCGCTATGATGTTCTGGAAAAGCAAGCAGATTTCGGCCAAACTTATTATTACCCAAGCCAACGAACAACAAATCAATTTTGAACTGGAGGTGGACCGCTCCCCACTCAAAATTCAAGGCATTATGGCCCTAGACAATAGTATTCCAGACTATACCCAACTCGCTTGGCGCCTAGAAGCCGACCTCCCACATAATAGCAAAGATCCCCTCGGACGATACCAAGCTTACTTTCTCAAAAATTACTTTAAGACTAGCCTTCTTTATAGCCTCCAACGCCTAGAAGCCGATTATGGCTTTTTTGAAGAGGAAGAGGAGGAGGAATAAAACTAGTCAATTGGGCCAAGGCCCTACAATCAGATCTTATTTATATGCAGTTATCTAACGACTATGTCTTTATTATGGCTGGGGGGCTCGGCACTCGATTTTGGCCCGCTAGCCGCCATAGCCTACCCAAACAGTTTCTAGATGTTTTGGGCGTGGGCCAAACGCTCCTACAACTGACAATCAAGCGCTTTGAAGCCTTTATCCCTAAGGAAAATATCTTTATCGTTACTTCTGAGGAACATGGCCAATTGGCCCTAGAGCAATCCGGTCTCGCCCCTCAGAATATCATTATGGAGCCCGCCCGCAAAAATACAGCGCCCTGTATCGCTATGGGGATGCGCTTCCTAGAGCAAATTAACCCCCAAGCCCGGGTGATCCTCGCTCCCTCCGATCACCTGATTCTCAATGAGGCAGAGTTTGTTAAAAAACTACAGGAAGGTCTCGATTTCGTAGGGCAAAATGATGCACTTCTCACTCTCGGTATCCAACCTCACTACCCCAATACGGGCTACGGCTATATTCATTTTGATGCCCAAGCTCAGGGAAATATCTCTAAGGTCAAGCAGTTTACCGAAAAACCCCAGCTAGAAAAAGCAAAAGCCTTTTTGGCCGGTGGCGAACATCTCTGGAATGCAGGCATCTATCTCTGGTCGGTCCAAAGCATCCAAAAAGCGTTGGCCAAACATAGCCCCAGCCTCTATCAAGCTTTCCAAAATTATAATGGCCAACTCCAAAATAAATTGGCCGTTCCTCAGGGCAGCGCAGCCATCTATGAGCAAATAGAAAGCATTTCTATTGACTATGCCGTGAGCGAAAAAGCCGATAATATCTATACCCTACCGGCCGATATCGGCTGGTCTGATGTGGGCACCTGGCAGGCCCTCCAACAAGTGGCCCCCAATAAAGATGAGGATAATAATCTGGTCCTCGGCCTCGATAAAAAGCAATGCCAACTGAGCAATAGCAAAAATAATCTGCTCTATAGTAGCCAAAACCGCCCCGTCATCCTCTACGATCTAGATAATATGCTGGTGGTCGATGAGCCTCAATTGCTCCTCTTGGCCCCCCTCTCCGCAGAACAACATATCAAGGAGATTCGCCAAGCTGCCGTAGACCAATGGGGCAAGGATTTACTCTAAACTATTGCTTTGGGGCCCGCGGCCGACCTAGGCGAAGCCTAGCCGGCCGCCGCTATGCTGCGGGGCTCACAGGTCTGTTCGGCCCTGCGGCGGCTTTGCCGCCTTGGTCTGGCGCTAGGCGCCACCCCTCCGCAGCGCTGGGCCTGCGGCGCTTCGCGCCTGCATAACGCAAAAAATAACGGCCCAAATAGCTAGAGATTTAGCCCAAGCCACTGAAAAAGGCGCAAAACCTAAGTTTTGCGCCTTTTTTTAGGTCCATTTGTTAGCATTTTGTTAAAAATAGAAAAAACGCAACAAAATGAAAGAAGGCAAAAGTTAGGTCTAGAGCTAAACCAGTTGTGTCTGGAGGTAAACCAGTTAGGTCTAGAACTAAACCAGTTGGGTCCAGAACTAAACTAGTTAGGTCTGCAAGTAAACCAGTTAAGTCCAGAGCTAAACTAGTTGTGTCTGGAGGTAAGCCAGTTAGGTCCAGAGCTAAACTAGTTGTGTCTGGAGGTAAACCAGTTAGGTCTAGAACTAAACTAGTTGTGTCTGCAACTAAACCAGTTAGGTCCAGAGCTAAACTAGTTGTGTCTGCAACTAAACCAGTTAGGTCCAGAACTAAACTAGTTGTGTCTGCAACTAAACCAGTTAGGTCTGGCGGCAAAGCCGCCGTATGGCCGAAGGCCAAACGGCCTAGCGATGGGCAGCAGTGGCCGCAGGCCAGACCGAAGCCCAAAGGGCTGAAGGGCCGAGCGAATAGCGAGCTGCGAACCGTAGCGCCGACGAGCATAGCGAGGCGGAGGCCCCAAAACATCAGCGAGCTGCGAACTGACAACAAGGACTTTAGTTCGCAGTTCGACGACCGAAGGGAGTAACCGCCGCTACCATATATTCTGCGGAGGCCCCAAAAACAAAAAAGGAGCAGTAAAAAATTACTACTCCTTTTGCGCTCTATCAATTAAAGATTAAATCTCTAGCTTTTTGGATTTTATTTTTCCCATCCGTTGAAACATGCCCATCAGCAGGCCGATCATCATCATGATGGAGCCAATCCAGACCCAATTGATGCCTGGGAAGACCAGAGCTTGGACCACCACATAGGCTTTTTCGGGACTATGGCTACGGACATCAAACTGCATTTTCATCCGATCTTTGCTTTCGGGCAATACCTGCGCAAAACGGAAATCGAGGCCCAATTCCTTTAGCTCAAAAGGAATGTTGAGAGGCCGATTATCTCGGATGTACAAAAAGGGTTTGGCCAAATAAAAGCTATCCGAATTGAGCTCGTAGACCTTGAGAATGGCCGTAATGGGAATATCGCCCTCCTGAAACTTATAGGCCTCATTTTGGGGCAATTCGGTCCCAATTTGGTCAAAAACGACATAATGACTGGCCGTAAAAAAGGTATCGCCCTGCTCAATAATATGCGACTCCCATTTGGCGGCTTCTTCCTCTTCTTTACTGGCCTCTGGGTCTTCAAAAGCCCAATGCGGAATGGCCAAGGTAAAGATATCTTTCTCGAAATAATGCCGGGTGTTGGGATTGGCCGCACGGAACTTAAACTTGCCCTTGGGCAAAGAATCCCGAATCACATTGGGCGAGGTACTAAACTCCTCAAGGATGTTGCCTTGAGGGTCCTTTTTGGTAAACTTCAGCTCAAAAAACTGCTGGTTTCCCTCGGCCCAATCGCGGCTGTATTCTACCGTATAACCATCGGCAATAGGGACCGGCTGCCCCTTGACCACCAAAACATTCTTATTCGATTGCGGATTGATATCATTGACCTCAATAGAGGTAAATCCCTCTGAAATGGGCCGTTTGAGTGCGCCAGAAAAGACGACACCCACCATCAACAAACCAAAACCAATATGGGCCACGGGCGCTCCCGCCACCTTAATATTGCCCCGGAGGACCGAAACGATATAGTCTAAATTCGTAATCACGGTAAAAATTCCACTGCCCACCAGCAACCAATATTGCCAAGCCACAATAGAAGACCAAAGCATCAGGGGAACGGTAATCACAACCGACAAAACAAGGGCAAGGCCCAAATGCAAGCCCAAAAAGCGGCCAAAACTAGCCGAAATCTCTCGGCTACGATAGCGCAAAAGCACCGAAATTCCCGACAAAAAGCCAATCAATACGCCAATCCACAATTGGTAGCGATTATGATGGGCCACCTCATCTTCGGGCGGGGCAATATTGGTAATATCGCCGCCACCTACAAGAGCAGAAAAGGCATCGGCCAATTTATTCCAAACGGGAATAGAGGTGGTGGCCGTAATCAAAATAGAAGAAAACAGCAAGACCAAAGCCCCTACAAACATCCAAAACTCTCTGGAGTAGCTGCTCTCTTCCTTTTCTACGCTAGGAATCTCTTTTTTGGCCTTAACATAAAGGACCAAAGGCCAAATACTCACGGCCCCCATAAAGAGAATGAGTTGCCACTCTAGGCCCATTTCGGTAAAAGCATGCACCGAAGTTTCGCCCAAAACCCCCGAGCGCGTCAAGAAAGTCGAGTAGACAATCAAGATAAAGCTCAGAATAAAAAACAGATAAGTCGAGCGTATCGAATGCGGGCTATTGCGGGCCACCAAGGCCGTATGCGTGCCCGCCAACATAATAATCCAAGGAACCAAAGATGCATTTTCTACGGGGTCCCAGGCCCAATAGCCCCCAAAGCTCAAGGCCTCATAGGCCCAAGCGCCCCCCATCAGAATACCCGTACCGAGAATAGCACCAGAAAAAAGCGACCAAGTTAGGGCCGGCTTAATCCAAGCCTTATGCTCTTTGGTCCAAAGCCCCGCAATCGCAAAGGCAAAAGGCACTAAGGTCGAGGCAAAGCCCAAAAAGAGGGTGGGCGGATGAATAGTCATCCAATAGTTTTGCAAAAGCGGATTCAGGCCCGTGCCCTCAATCGATTGCAAATAATTGGGCATATTAAAAATGGGGGCCTCATGCACATTGCGCAGCAGCACAAAGGGGTTCGAGCCGATGCGATCGTCTCCCTCGCCAAAATAAAAGCCCAAAATCATAGAGGTCAAAAAGGCCTGCACCAGCCCAAAAACGGCCAATACGGGGGCCTCCCATTTGTCTTTTCGGCTCATCAGGACAAAGCCCAAAACCACATGCCAAAACATCCAGAGCAAAAAGCTGCCCTCTTGGCCCTCCCAAAAGGCCGAAAAAATATACTGAAAGGGCAGGCTGTCGGAGGTATGCCCCCAAACGTATTCATACTCATAATAACGAGCAATCATAATGTAAAACAACAGCCCAATCACGCCAAAAATACTCAGGCCATGAATGCCAAAGCCCCAGCGGCCAATCCGTTTCCAATCTCTACTTGTGGCCAAATCTGATCGGCTATTAGTGGCCCCAGCATAGGCCCAAAGGGCCAACAGGCTACTCACAAATGCCAAAACAATCAGGCCGTGCCCAATGATTCCTGGCCACAAATGTTCTCCTTCGTAATTCATCTTCCCTAAATCAACTTACTAAAATAGAAAGCTCTTCAAGCCTCCTTATTTACTTACTACCTGCCTTGCTTTTTGGCTCTGCAGCGCCTGGTCCTGATACTTAGACGGACATTTTAGCTGCATATCATGCGCAATAAATTGACTGCCCTGCATCCGCCCCGTCAATACAATTTGCTCCGAACGCTCAAAATCTTGCGGCTTGGCCATCTGCGCCACCACCTTTTTGATCGTCCCCTGCTCATCTTCCATATAAAAAGAAAAGGCATTGGCATCTTTTTCTGGATTATACACAATCGGGCGGGCATCATCGACCACCAACTGCCCCACAATCTGATGGTTGCGGTCTATTTCTTTCATGGCTACCGAAAAATCACCATAACTTTGGTAATCGCTAGCCTGCGTAATCAATACTCCAATAGCGGCGGCAATGACAATCAAAGCCAAAATTTGCATCTTTTTCATATCCTATCGTTTTTATCTCTACTATGATTTTGTTTTGGGGCTGCCCCGCCTTTTAGGCGGGTCGGGCTGTATCGCAGCTCGCAAGTCTGCTCGGCCCTGCGCCGCCTTTGGCGGCTGGGTCTGGCCCTGCGGGCCACTGCTGTCCATCCCTCAGCCGATGGGCCTTCGGCCCAGGCGGCTGCGCCGCCCAAATTGGCCCACAAAAGTACAATTTTTTAGGCGTTGGGCCAGTTCATCCCCTCATCTTTAAATCCTTGTTAAGTACAGCAAAACCCCTAAATAGGGTTATTTGCCCCAATAGATTAACCATTATGCGCTATTTGACGTTTATCTTCTTCTTTCCCTTCAAGCTATTTAGATCTTATCTAAATTATGTTTTTTTGCTGTTTCCTATGGTGATTTGGGCCCAAAAGAGCCAAATAGACGCTCAAGTTTTGGGCAAGGAGCAAGTTTGGCAAGCTCAAACTCAAGCCAAGGCGGGCCAAGTTTCTTTAAGCTTGCAATCCTCTAGCGGCAAAAGCTGGTCTTTTGAGGGCAAAAATTTGGCTTGGCGGGGACTAGTTGCGGGGACAGAGGGCCAAGTTTTTGGGGCCTTGCAATTTCAAGATAGCTTATGGAGAACGGATAGTTTACTGGCCCAATCGGCCAAGCAAAGCCTGCTTATTTTTGGTCTAGATGCTGCTGGAAATTGGCTTTGGGAGCAAAGTTGGTCGCCCAAGGGCAGCAATAGTCTTTATCAGTTGGCTTTGGGCCAAGAGCAACTCTATTTGTCGGGCAGTTTTAATGATAGTTTGCTTTGGCAGGGCCAAAATTTGTATGGGGCGGGAATGAGTCAGGCCTTTTGGGCCAAAGTCAGTACAAAAACGGGAAAACTTTTAGCTTGGGGAGCTGGCCCAAAAAGTCGAGAAAGCTGGGGCCGCGCCATTTTGCCCTTAGGCAAGCAGCTCATTTGGGCCATAGAATATAGAGACAGCCTAATGATAGAGCAGCAGCTGCTCTTTAATAATCCCGTACACTCTGATTTTCTGCTTTTGCAGCTCGATAGTTTGGGCCAAAGCAAGAAGGTTTGGCCTTGGCAGGGCGTTTTTTCCGATCGGCCGGCTTTGCTCTTGGCCCACCCTCAAAAAGCAGATCGCTTTATGGTCTTGGGGCATTTTACGGGATTATTGGGGCCAAAATCGGCTCCTCCCCTCTTCAAAACGGCCTATAAATACTATGATTACTTTTGGGCCGAGCTAGATACGGCTGGGCAAATTTGGGCCAAGGGGCAGAGCAACAGCCCAAGCAATATTTATATCCAAGCGGCCTATTGGGGAGAAAAAGGCTTATTTCTGGGCGGCTATTTTCAGGATTCCCTACAGCTGGCCGACAGTACTTATTTGGCCCAAGGCAAGCCCTATTCGCCTTATTTGGTCCATTATGAGGGCGAACAAATGGAGCAATTGGTTTTGCCTTGGGAGGAGGGCCGTTTATTGAGCATTTTGCCCCAGCCCAAGGGCTTGCAATTGGCGGGTGAAGCTGCGGGTTTGGCCAAAATGGAGCGGGCGGCTTGGCCTGCGGCCAAGCTGCCCTTTTTGGTCCAGATTGAGTTGATTGTGGAAGGGCCCAGAACTTGGCGGGCTGCTCAAGCCATTGATAGCTGGACCTTATACAACCTGCGGGGACAAAAAGTAGGGGCGGGAAAAGGGGCTAAGATTCAGTTAGGGTCAGAAATAGCGGCAGGTGTTTACAGTTTGCATTTGCAATGGGGGCAAAACCTAGCGGTAGAGCGTTTAGAAATATTAGAAAAGCGCTAGGGTGTTGGTCCAGAAGGCGCGCAGCGCCTTGGCTGAGGGATGGACAGCAGTGGCGCGCAGCGCCAGACCCAGGGCTTTTGAAGCGAAGCGAAAAAGCCCGCAGGGCCGAGCAGACCTGCGAGCTGCGAAACAGCCCGACCCGCCTGCAAGGCGGGGCAGCCCCAAAAAAGAAAAGCAGTAAACTCGGAGAGCTTACTGCTGTATATTTTAGCCTATTTATGGCCTAGTAATTCAAAATCACGGGCATCACGAGCATGAGTAGATCTTCGCCGGGATTTTCTTCTTCTTGACGGAGGAGGCCAGCCCGGTTGGGCGACTCGAGATGTAGCAAAACATTATCGCCACCGATCACATTGAGCATTTCGACCAAAAACTTGGCATTAAAGCCGATGCTTAGGGTTTCGCCTTCATAGTAGCAGGGCATTTTTTCAGAAGCCTTATTGGAGAAATCGATATCTTCTGCTTCAATTTTGAGATGTTCCTCAGAGATGGTCAGCTTCACTTGGTTGGTCACCTTATTGGCATAATTGGCGATCCGTTTGAGTGAATTGAGAAAATCTTGGCGCACCACCCGCATAGTTTTCGAATTATTTTGGGGAATCACCGAATTATAATCGGGATAGCGGGCATCGATTAGGCGGCAGATAATAATCTGGTTGGCATAATAGAAAAAGGCATTGCTACGGCTAAAGGCGATGCGGACATTGCCGTTATGGTCAGAAAGGCCATTTTTAAGCAAGTTCAGGGCCTTTTTGGGGAGGATCAGGCTAGTATCGGTAGTGGGTTCAATTTCGGTAAAGCTATATTTCACCAACTTATGAGCATCGGTAGAGACGAAAGTAACGCCCTGGGGGTTAATTTCGAGCAAAACCCCAGTCATAGCGGGGCGGAGCTCATCATTACTAGCGGCAAAAAGCGTTTTATTGATTCCTTCTAAGAGGAGTAATGCGGGCATTTCGATTTCCTCGGCGCTATCGGCTTGCGGCAACTTGGGATAATCGTCGCCATCTTCGCCGGCCAATTGGTACTGTCCAAAAGCCGAAGTAATCGTTATGGCAAAATTATTGGGATCTACTTGAAAGCTAAGAGGTTGCGTGGGCAACTGTTTGAGTGTATCGAGCAAAATTTTTGCAGGAACGGCCACAGCCCCTTCCTCTTCGGCATTAACTTCGAGTTCTGCCTGCACGAAGGTTTCTAGGTCGGTAGCGGTTATACGCAAGCGGCCATCTTCAAGTTGGAAGAGGAAGTCTTCCAGAATAGGTAGCACTGGGTTAGAGCCTAAAGCTCCATTAACGAGCTGGAGCTGTTCTTTGAGCTCTGCAGAGGATAGGGTAAAACGCATATTTTTCTGTAATGAAAATTTGATAAAATTTGGGCGTAATATACAAAAAGCTAGTCGAATTTGCTTGTTATGGCCCTATAAAGAAATAGGTAGTAAACAAATATTTCAAATAATCCATTAACTTAGGACAGCTAAAACAGCGCATAACAACTAGACCGACTTCTGTTCCTTATAATAGGAGAAGTGATAGGTCATTAAATTCTACTTTATAATCACTATTAAATGTTAACAACTATGAACTGGACAGCATCCATTCGTTGGGGCATTATGAGCCTCTTCCTCGTTTTTTCTCTGGCCCTATCGGCCCAAGTTTCTGTAGATGGTAAAACCTGTGTAGGGACCTGGAAAACCATTGATGATGAAACAGGCAAAGCCCGCTCTTATGTAAAAATCTATAAAGAGAACGGCAAATACTACGGTAAAATCACCAAACTGCTCAACCGCACAGCCGATGAAGATAAAGACCCCATCTGCGAGGTTTGTCCGGGCGACCGCAAAAACAAGAAGGTGGTCGGTATGACTATTATTGATGGCATGGAAAAAGAAAGCAAGCGCTATGCTGGCGGCCAAATCCTTGACCCTAAAAAAGGAAAACTCTATTCTTGCACGATTTGGCTAGATAATGCCAACACCCTCAAAGTAAGAGGTTGGTGGGGCATGTTCTACAGAACCCAAACTTGGCATCGCGTAGACTAATATTGGTAATTGAAAACGAGAGTAAATAAAAAAGGGTTGGGTAAATTCAATACTTTTTTACAAAATAAAATTTTGAAAAAATATTCTATAGCCTGCAACATTTGTTAGCAGGCTATCGTTTTTACTATATACACCGAATATAATTCTATTTGCTTAAAATAGTTGAATATACTCCACACACTTAATTCCAACCACCATGAAGCAATTATTTACTACTCAGGATCTTCTACTTTACCTCTACGATGAGCTCGATTGTTTGGAATCTATGGCCTTGCAAAAAGCCCTAAAAACAGATGTTGCCCTACAAACAGAACTGCAGCAATTGAAAAACGGCCAAGCTCAGTTAGCAGATTGTTTCTTGGAGCCTGAGCAGGATATCCTAGATAATATCTTAGACTATAGCCGCCTCTCTCATTTAGAGACCGAGCTTCATTAAAGCAGAAATACAGTACTTTCATAAAAAAGCCTAGCTTACTTCGGTAAACTAGGCTTTGCTTATTGTATGGTCCTTACGTTTAGTCTTGCGACAAAATGCCCATAATTTCATTGAGCTGTGGCTCCAAAATGATTTCGGTCCGGCGGTTTTTGGCCTTCCCTTCTGTGGTATCATTAGAAGCCTTGGGCGCATGTTCTCCACGGCCAGCAGCGGTAATTCTGGCCGGATCTACCTGGTTTTTAATCAAGACCTGGCTCACCGCCAAAGCCCGATCGGTAGAAAGGTCCCAGTTCATTTTGGCATCTCCGTCAGAGTCGGTATGGCCCTCAATCAAGATAGACAAATCTTTGTTGCGATTGAGTACGCCCGAAAGTGTTTCTAGGGCCGAAACACCACGGCGGTCTACTCTTGCACTTCCTGAAGAGAACAGTAATTTTTGACTCAAAGACACATATACTTTTCCATCTCGGATTTCTACATCCAAATCGCCCGCATCCTTAAAGCCTTTTAGGGCTTCTAACAATTTGGCTCTTAAAGCATTGGCCTTGGCATCTCTTTCGGCAATAGCGGCTTCTAGCTCTTTTACTCGGCGTTCGCGAGCCGCCAAATCTGCCTCCAATTCCTTTTTGTATTTCTCCAAATCGGTAATATTGGCATCTTTTCCTTGTAGCTCTTTGCGCAATTGCTCCAAACGCTCTTGCTCCGCCTTGAGCTCTCTTTCTCGGCGCTCCAATTCTCGGCGCTTGATACTCAATTCTTCAGATAGTTCTCTTTTCTTAGAGGCCGCTTCTTCTTTCAGTTTTTCATTCAGGGCCAAGAGCTTATCATAAGAAGCCTGCAAATCTTTATTCAATCGTTGTTGTTGATTGTAGCGCTCTTGCAAAAGCTCATAATCAGAGGTCAATTCCTTATGCGAGGCCTTGAGCTTACTCAACTCTCCCTGAACGCTGCTCAATTCTTCCTGAATTTCTTGGCGCTTGCGCTCTGCTTCCGAGGCATTTTTCTCGGCCGCTTCTTTGGCGCTTACCTCCTCTTTGTAGCGGCGGCTAGACACGCAAGAGCTGAGGCCGCCCACCATCAAAAATAGTAGGGCAACAGCAACTAAGTAGTTTCTTCGCAACATAAATTATTTATTTTTTAATGAAGTAAATCCTGTTTTGGGGCCTCCGCTTCGGCTTTGCCTTGCGGCGCTACGTTTCGCAGCTCGCTATTACTTGCTTCGCTGCGTCGGCTCCCGCTGGTCGGGTCGCTCGGCCCTGCGGCAGCTTCGCTGCCTTGGTCTGGCCCTTCGGGCCACTGCTGCACATCGCTAGGCCGTTTTGGCCTGCGGCCAAAGTTGGCCACTCCCGCCTAAGGTTTTCCTTTGGGGTAAATGTACAAATAGAGCGGAATATCATCTTCTTGAGCCCAAGCCCCCACATAAAGTCGCTCCAAAGGCAAATCAAGTAGACGCAGTTTTATCGCTACAGAATTGGCTCGAGTATTGGCTTGGGCCAAGCGAGCCTTGGCTTTTGTTCCCTTATCTGCGGTGGCTCTAAGCTCTAGCGCCCAGTTTTCCTCTTCGCTCAAAAGAGAAGCCAAATCCGTTAAAAAGGGAAGCGCTGAGCTATGCACCGAGTTTTTACCCTTAAAAAGTAGGCTGTCGGGACAAGCAATTTTAAGGGCTTGGCTAGCCGCAATTCGCTCAAATTCTAGGCCCTTATAGGCTTTCATTTGCTTGAGTATGCGTTCTTCTGCTTGGACCAATTCCGTTTTTTTGCGCACTTCTTTTCCCAATTGGGCCTGAAACATTTGTAGGGCTTTTTCGCTTTGGGCCAATTGCTGCTCGCAGGCTGTTTTGGCCTTTTGTGTTTCGGCTAGTTGCTGCAGACTATTTTGCCTTGCTTTTTCGGCCTGTTCTTGGGCCGCCACAGCCTGCGCCAACTGCTCTTTTTGCTGCTGTTGCTTGCTTTTTTCTTCTCTAAGCAATTGGGCCAATTGGCTACGGCTGCTATCTAGCTGCAACTGCAATACCTGCCGATTACTTTCTAGTAGTTTATACTTTTTGCTACTGCCACAGGCGCCAAGCAATAGCATCAGTAAAAAGCAACAGCCATAATAGGATAAACGCATAAGCGATAAGTTTAAACTTTTTAGAGTTGACGACGGGCATATTCGGCAGCGACGGTGGTGGCTGCGCAAGCCACATTTAAAGACTCTACGGCATTCCACATCGGAATATGGCAGTATTCATCTATATATTGGGCCAGATGCGCCCCTACGCCCTCGGTTTCATTGCCCATAATAAATATGGCCCGATCGGCAAATTGGGTTTGGTAAAAATTACTGCTGCCACCTCCCGCTAAGGCATAGACCTTAAAGCCGGCTGCCTTGGCCATTTTTAGGGCGGGGCCTAGACGTTCGCAGCCCACAATTTGGCTTTTGAACAGCACCCCAGCAGAAGCTTTTACCACAAGTGGGCTAAGCTTGGCGCTGCCTTTTCGGGGCAAGAGCAAAGCTAGACCAAAAGCCGTAGCCGAGCGAATAATCAGGCCCAAATTGCCCGGAGTGGTTACCCCATCTAGGGCCAAAAAAGCCATTTTACTAGGCAGTGGGCCTTGAAAAAAATCGCTAAAATCATCCATAGCACTATTTTCTACATCCACCACAATTCCTTGATCCTGCTTAGGGTTTTTAGAAATGCGGTGCACCTCTTCGCTCTTCACACGTTCTGCCTCTAGGCCCAATTGCTTCAGCTTTTTGAGAATAGCGGCAATAGTGGGTCCTTTGGCCTTTTTATCGAGGCGGATGCTATGAATTTTGGGCAGGGGATTTTGCTCGAGCAGCTCTAAAACAGGCTTGCGTCCATACACGCTAATAAAGCGATCTCTAGGATGTTTTGGCATATTTTCATTTCTTATTTAGGGGGCCAAAGTTACGGCATTTTTATGAGATTGCTTTGAAATTCTGCGGCGGACAGGCGGCGAAGCCGCCGCAGGCCTAGCTGCCTGTAGGGGTGCCGCGCAGCGGCAGACCGAGCCGCCTTGGGCGGCGACGGGCCGAGCAGACCTGCGAGCCCTGAAAGGGAGCGCCGCAAGGCGCAGCCTAGCGGAGGCCCCTTAAAAAAATCATAAAAAAAGGACTTCTAAGCCCTTAGGAGGCTCAAAATAAAAAATAGCTGTCACTAGCAGAGAAAAAAGGGGGCAAAGACAAACAATTAATCATAGAAGTCTGTTATCTTTGTGATTAGATTGAATCTAAATAGAAAGGACAAAAAATAACTGCTATGAGCGATAAAAGACTTGTGTATCTGGACAATAGCGCCACCACTCCTGTAGACCCTAGAGTTTTGGAAGAAATGTTGCCCTATTTTCAGGATAAATTTGGGAATGCGGCCAGCCGCAACCACTCCTTTGGCTGGGTAGCTGAGGATGCAGTGGACCAAGCACGCGAGCGCATTGCTAAATTATTGGGGGCCGACCCCCGTGAAATTATTTTCACTTCTGGTGCCACCGAGGGCGTTAATCTAGCCATCAAAGGGGTAGCCAATATGTACCGCCGCAAAGGAAACCATATTATTACGGCCAAAACAGAGCATAAAGCGGTTTTGGATACTTGTAAAGCTTTGGAGCGCCAAGGCATGGAAGTAACTTATTTGGATGTGAACCGTCAGGGCTTGATTGACTTGGAGGAATTGCGTGCAGCCATTAAGGATACAACCATTTTGGTGGCCCTTATGTTTGCCAATAATGAAATTGGGACCATTCAGCCCGTAAAGGAAATTGCCAAAATCTGTGCAGAAAACAAAACGCTTTTCTTTAGCGATGCCACTCAGGCCGTGGGGAAAGTACCTGTAGATGTAAAAGATATGGGCATTCATATTTTGGCCTTTAGCGGACACAAAATTTATGGCCCCAAAGGCGTAGGTGCACTTTATGTGAGCCGCAAAAACCCTAGAGTTAAATTGACTGCTCAGATTGATGGCGGTGGACATGAAAGAGGGATGCGTTCTGGAACCCTAAACGTGCCTGCTATTGTTGGTTTGGGTAAGGCCTGCGAATTGGCCGGCGAAGAAATGGAAGCGGAAACGGTTCGCTTGCAAGCTTTGCGCGATAAAATTGACCATGAATTGTTGCAAATGGAAGAGGTGGTCTTGAATGGCGCCAAAGAAAGCCGCTTGCCTCAATTGACGAATATTTCTTTTAAGCATGTGGAAGGGGAAGGACTCATGATGACCTTCAATGAAAATATTGCCCTTTCTTCTGGTTCTGCTTGTACTTCGGCCTCTTTGGAGCCCTCTTATGTACTCAAAGCTTTGGGATTGGGAGATGATTTGGCGCATTCTTCTTTGCGCATCAGCTTGGGTCGCTTTACTACAGAAGAAGATGTAGATTATGCGATTGAGCGCATCCGCGACGGAGTGAACCACATGCGTTCTTTGTCTCCTATCTGGGAAATGTATCAAGAAGGAATTGATTTGGACTCTGTAGAATGGTCTGAACACTAAAATTTGTTTGAAAACTGCTTAAACTGCATATATTATGGCTTATTCTGAAAAATTGCTCGATCACTTCAAGAACCCTCGTAATGTAGGCACCTTGGACAAGAATAAAAATACGGTAGGTACTGGCCTTGTCGGCGCTCCTGAATGTGGCGACGTGATGCGTCTCCAAATTGAGGTAAGCGAAGATGGCATTATCCAAGAAGCCAAGTTTAAAACCTTTGGTTGTGGCTCTGCTATTGCCTCTTCTTCTTTGGCCACCGAATGGCTCAAGGGAAAGTCTGTAGATGAAGCCGCTTCTATTGATAATATGGCTATCGTGGAAGAGCTCGAGCTTCCTCCCGTAAAAATTCACTGCTCTGTTTTGGCTGAAGATGCCATTAAGGCAGCCATTAAGGATTATCAAGAGAAAAATGCCAAGGCCTAATTTTGGCCCAAAAACAATTGTACTATGATTTATGTAGCCGATAGTGCCAAGGAAAAAATCCAAGAAATTAAGGAGCAAGAACAACTTGGCGATGAGTTTTTTATCCGAGTCTCTGTGACGAGCGGAGGATGCTCTGGCCTTAGCTACAAAATGGATTTTGACAATGAGTCGCAAACCGAAGATCAGGTCTTTGAAGATAAGGGCGTAAAGGTGGTTACAGACCTCAAGAGCTTTCTTTATCTTTTTGATACGACCCTGCACTTTTCGGGCGGGCTCAATGGCAAGGGGTTTTATTTTGAAAACCCCAATGCTGCTAGAACCTGTGGCTGTGGCGAAAGTTTTTCGCTCTAGTTGCTCGGGATAAAGTGATGACACAAAAAAGCCCCGCCTTTCGGCGGGGCTTTTTTTGTACCCTTTGGGCTTATTTCAAGGCCTTTACGGCCTGCATAGGCTGAATCAATGGGCCTGTTTTTTGGCCATCGGCTGTTTGTTTTCCTGTTTTTACCAATAGCTCATAAGCTTCTTTGGTGGTCAGTTGCGGATGAAGCGCTCGCAAAAGCCCCAAGGTTCCCGCCACATAAGGCGTAGCCATAGAGGTTCCACTCATATTATCGTACTTAGAGTTAGGCATAGTCGAGTAAATATCTACTCCAGGAGCCGCCAAACCATAATTAAGGTGCTGCACCTCATTAGAAAAGCTCGCTTTGCGCAATTGAGGGTCCAAAGCAGAAACCGTAATTACCCCATTTACAGAAGCGGGTACAATCCGACGGGCATCAAAACCATTGTTTCCCGCAGCAACAACCACAATACCGCCTTTTTTATTCACATAACGGACCGCCTCTTCATAGGCCTTTTGGCGCTCATCGCTAGAGGGGCCACCTAAAGACATAGACACCACATCGGCCCCTTTGTCGGCAGCCAAGAGCATGGCGTTAATGATTCGGCGCTGGGTGGTTCCTCCTGAGCGAGGAAAAACCTGAATGCTACTTAGCTCCACAAAATCTGAAGAGGGAAAAGCCGAAGCCACACCCTTACCATTATTAGAAACAGCGGCGGCAATTCCTGCGCAATGCGTTCCATGGCCCTGAACATCCTTATCATATTCGCTACTCACAGAGCGATATTGGTCCTTAATATCTTCATGCTTGGCATCTACGCCTGTATCCAAAATGAAGATGCGCGCCTTTTTCTTGGGGCGGATCCCTTCTTCCTGCAACAAGCGGTGCAGCCCATTATAATTCAAAGCTTCATAGGCCCACATTTTGGCAATGCCAGGATCATTGAGCAAAGGTTGTTTGGGCGAGCGACTAATTGCGGCAGCGCTTTGAGGCTCCCAAAGTTGCAAAATCTCATTTTCCTCCAAACTTTCTACCCCTTGCAACCCTTTGAGCTCCTCTTCAATCTCGCTCAATTGGTCCAAAGCTGATTCTGGAATGTTCAAGGCATAAAAATCATCTAAATCCGTTTGCTCTGGATTTTGCAATTTAAATGCGGGCTCATAGCTAAAGCCATATTTGGCCGCCAATTTATCTAGCAATTTGGGCGTTTGCCCCTCCTCCAATTCAATCAATAGCTCTGATTGTGGATCGAGGTTTTCGGCAGTGGCCTTTTGGCCAAAAAACAAATTGAGGCCCTGCACATCTAGCTGATAAAGGCCAAAAACACTGGCCCCTAAAAGAGAGAGAAAGGCGATTTTATTGTTGGAGAAAATATTGAGCACAAAGGCTCCCCCAAACAAAATAAAGAGATAAACCGCTAGCCGAATGTAGCCAAAGGTGCTTGGCAAAACCAGATGATAAGCCAAGAAAATCAGAAAAGAGGCGATAAAGCTAGGGCCAAAATATTTGCGAATATGGGCCTCCTCCTTAAAGAGCAACCAAAGCGACAAAGAGGCAAAGGTCCAAATAAAAATCAATCCTATCCAACTCATAGTTAGTATTTTACAGTAAAAAATGGGGCTAAAGTACTTTCAACTCGAGGATCTCGATGGGGGTTCCCCACATTTGCACAGAAAAATAATCTTCTGCCTCCTTGGCCATAATTTCTAGGCGCAAACCCGCTTTTGCATACTTTTCTTCCAAATTTGTGGGCAAGTATTCTTGGCCCTGATCATCTTTGAGGCCCCAAAATCCACCAGATAGTGGGACATGAATGACGGTTACGATTAGTTTCATAGTTCTGTTTTATATTTTTTGGGGGCTGCCCCTGCGCTTCGCTTGGGTCGGGCTGTTTCGCAGCTCGCTATTCGCTCGGCCCTTCACAAAATTCGCTTCGCTCATTTTGCTTGGTCTGGCGCTTTGCGCCACTGCTGTCCATCCCTCAGCCGCTCCACCGAGGAGCCAGCTAAAGGCTTGGGGCTTCGGCCCTTTTGGTTTTATTGGGCGGCCACAATATCTGCTATAATTTTGAGATGATGATTCGTATGAATGGCTACAAACTTAATGCCTTGGTTCCTCTTAAGGTGGCCAAAAAACGGATGGTCGAAATAAGCTTTTTCTGCTTGTTTTTGGACCAATTGCAGCAGAGCCTCGCTTTTTTCCAATAAGCTAGGCAACTGACTCAGGTCTATGGCTTCTCGGTTGTTAATCATCTTTGGGGCCTTGGCTTTTCCTCTGGGGATTTTGCCCGTGGCCAAAATCAGTGATTTGGAGGGACTAAACTTAGGTTTAAACTGAGTGGGATCGCTATCGACAATAGCTTGCAACATAGCAATAGCTGCCTTAAGCGAGTGCTCAATATGCCAATCTACCCCTCTTTCCGATACCTCAGGGGCCAAAAGCGGCGCTTGCTCCAAATAGCTGGCTAAATCCTTTAGGCTCTGCTGAGCCATATCTACTTCTTTTTTCATTTTTTAGTGAATTGGGTGAGGGAAATATGGTCCATTTGGTTTAGGCGGGGGCGAAGCCCTTTTTGGCCCGCAGGGCCTTTTTGTCGAGCCGGCCCAGCGCTGCGGAGGGGTGGCCGCAGGCCAGACCGAAGGCGAAACAAAGTGAAGCCTGAAGGGCCGAGCAGACCTGCGAGCCCCGCAGCATAGCGGCGGCCGCCCATGGGCGGCCGCGGGCCCCAAAAAAAAGCCCACTTACAAGAAAGATACTTATAAGTGAGCGATTTATGGGTACAAACTAAATCAAATTAGTTTTTGCCGTGGCAATGCTTGTATTTTTTGCCGCTACCGCAGGGGCAAAGATCGTTGCGACCGACCTTATTTTCTACACGGCGAGGGGCTACCTTTTCGATAGGCGTTTGCTCTTGTTGAGCGGCCTGTCTTTGGGCCTCCTGTTCGGCTTTTTGCTCTTCGATATTGCTGTGTACCTCCTCGAAGTACTCCTCTTCTTCTACCTCCTGTGCTTCTTGGATTTGGCTTTCCTGTTGGATAGGAATTAGGCCACGGAACAAGAAAGAGCAAACCTCTTGATTGATTCGGCTACGGAGTTGGGCAAAAAGCTTGCGCGACTCAATTTTGTAGACCACCAAGGGGTCTTTTTGGGCAAAAGAAGCATTTTGGACCTGATCCTTGAGCTCATCCATATCGCGGAGGTGCTCCTTCCAATTAGAATCGATAAGGGCCAAAGTGATTGAGCGTTCGATTTGGTTAATCAGGCTCTTGCCATTAGTTTTCACGGCCTGTTCCATATCGGCATTGATCTCCAGGGCCTGGATACCGTTAGTAAAGGGGATAGCAATTTTTGTAAAGTTATTGCTTTCGTCCTCATAGATCCGTTGGATAAGCGGCAAAATAGCCTGAGCGATATGCTCGAACTTGCGGTTATAGGCGGCAAAAAGCGGGGCCGACAGTTGGTCCGTCAAATCATTGGGGTCTGTCGTGTAGAGCTCTTCAGCCGTAATTTGTGGATCGATCCCAAAGTTTTGGATCATGGCCTGTTCGAAGCCCTCATAATTGCGTTCATTTTGATATTGAGCGATCAATTCGTAGAGCAAATCGAGGAACATATCGTTGAGGTCAATCGCTAGGCGATCGCCTTCTAGGGCATTATTACGGCGGCGGTAAATTTCTTCCCGCTGCATATTCATTACATCATCATATTCGAGTAGGCGTTTACGAATACCGAAGTTATTCTCTTCCACCTTCTTCTGTGCTCTTTCGATCGACTTGCTAATCATGGGATGTTGCAAAACATCGCCTTCTTTATGGCCTAGGCGGTCCATCATTTTAGCGATACGATCAGAGCGGAAAAGGCGCATCAGTTTATCTTCTAGAGAAACATAAAACTGAGAAGAACCTACATCTCCTTGACGGCCGGCACGACCACGGAGCTGTCGATCTACCCGGCGAGAATCGTGGCGTTCTGTACCAATAATGGCCAACCCCCCCAATTGTTTCACCTCATCAGTTAACTTAATATCGGTACCTCGACCGGCCATGTTGGTGGCAATGGTTACCTGTCCACTCTTACCGGCTTCTGCTACTACATCGGCCTCGCGGGCGTGCTGTTTAGCATTAAGTACGTTATGCGGAATTTTGCGGAGGCTAAGCATACGGCTCAAGACCTCTGAGCTTTGGACCGAAGTTGTACCGACAAGGATAGGTCGGCCAGCTTCACGCATCTTTATCACCTCTTCAATGATCGCATTATACTTTTCGCGTTCTGTCTTATAGACCAAATCGTTACGGTCATCACGGGCGATTGGGCGGTTGGTGGGAATAATCACCACATCCAATTTATAAATATCCCAAAGCTCCTGCGATTCCGTTTCCGCTGTACCGGTCATCCCTGCTAGTTTGTGGTACATTCGGAAGAAGTTCTGTAGCGTTACGGTAGCATAAGTTTGGGTAGAATTTTCGATCTCTACATTTTCCTTAGCTTCTAGTGCTTGGTGTAGGCCGTCTGAGTAGCGGCGACCATCCATAACACGGCCCGTTTGCTCATCGACAATTTTCACCTTGCCCTCTACAACGATATATTCATCTTCTTTATGGAAGAGTGCATAAGCCTTGAGCAATTGGCGCATAGCGTGCAGGCGCTCACTTTTGGCGGCAAAAGCCTGAATCAACTCATCTTTTTTGAGCTGTTTTTCTTCGGGGTTAAGGCTACTATTATTATCTACTTGCAAGAGTTTATCATTGATATCCTCCATAACAAATAGGTGCTTATCAGAGCCGCCCTTACCCAATAAATCCGTTCCGCGGTCGGTCAGTTCTACACTGCGGTTTTTCTCTTCGATCACAAAAAACAGTTCAGCATCGGCTTTGTGCATATGCTTACTTTGTTCGGCCATATAATGCGCCTCTGTTTTCTGTAGAATTTGCTGCATACCGGGTTCACTCAAAAACTTAATGAGTGCGCGGTTTTTGGGTAGACCACGATAGGCGCGGAAAAGATCGAGTCCTCCCCCACCCTCTTCGGGTCCAGTATCGCCAGCGGCAATTTTTTGTTTAGCCGAGCGAATGAGTTGAACGACCAATTTCTTTTGGGCATTCATAATATGCTCTACTGCAGGCTTGAGGCCCAAAAATAGCTCTGCGCGATCATCTTTAGGCGTTGGGCCAGAAATAATAAGTGGTGTACGGGCATCATCAATCAAGACCGAGTCCACCTCATCAATCATAGTATAGTGGAACTTGCCCTGTACTTTTTCATCTACCTTATGGACCATATTATCTCTTAGATAATCAAAACCAAATTCGTTATTGGTTCCATAAGTTACATCACAACGGTAAGCCGCCTTGCGTCCATCAGAATGCGGGCGATGCTTATCAATACAATCTACAGTAAGGAAAAGGAAGCTCAACAAGGGGGCCATCCATTCGGCATCCCGTTTAGCTAGATAATCGTTTACTGTAATAATATGCACCCCTTCTCCGGCCAAACCATTCAGGTAAGCGGGCAAAGTAGCCACTAGGGTTTTACCTTCCCCCGTCGCCATCTCGGCAATTTTACCTGAGTGCAAAACGGCACCACCAATAAGCTGCACATCGTAGTGGATCATATTCCAGACCACCTCATTTCCAGCAGCCATCCAGCGGTTTTTCCAAATCGCCTTATCTCCATTTAGCTCTAGCGGACGGATCTCATCATTGATCCAATTCCCCACCACCTCATGATCAAAATCAGTAGCAGTCACCTCTAGGGTTTCTTCTTCTGTAAAGCGGCGAGCCGTTTCTTTAACTACAGCAAAAGCCTGAGGCAAAAGATTTTCTAGAATTTCCTCTAGGCGTTGATCGCGGTCCTTTTTCAATTGGTCCACTTCCTTATAAAGGTCTTCTTTTTTGAAGATATCTTCGGTAGAGACCGCCTGCTCTTGCAGCTTTTCAATCTCTACATCAATATCTGCCAAATAATCTTTAATGGCCGCTCTAAATTCAATTGTTTTATGACGGAGCTCGTCATGGCTCAAGCTCTTGAGCTTGGCGTACTCCTCGTTAATTTGGGCTACCACAGGGCGCAACTCTTCAATATCGCGCTCTTGCTTGTTCCCAAATATCTTTTTTAAGAAACCAAACATGCTAAGGTATAAAGTTTATAATCTGTAAATTAGAAAGGGGTTATCCCTTTCTGCCGTCTGCTCTGAGCAAAACTCATACAAAAATACAACTTAAATAAAGAAGTTGCGCAATTAATGGCCGCAATTATAGCTCAAGGCCCTCATTATAGGGACTTTAGGCTTTTTTTATTTTATTTCCCTTGGCATAACCAACTGACAATCTGTCAGTTTTATTTTAATTTAACTGCTATTTTGGGGCCTCCCGCCTTCGGCGGGCGCTACGTTGCAGGGCTCGCTACTCGCTCGGCCCTGCAGCCGCCTGCGGCGGCTTTGGTCTGGCCTGCGGCCCCCCTTTCACATCGCTAGGCCAAATGAGCAGCCTGCTCCTGCAGCATTAACGGCCCTGTTTTTCTTTCCGAAAACGAGAGGGCGTTTTTTGATAGCGCCGCTTAAATAAGCGATTAAAATAAGACAGGCTATTAAAACCACAATATAGGGCAATATCCCCAATCTTTTCTTCGGTCTGCAACAAAAGACTAGCCGCCAATTTTAAACGCTCTTCCTGAATAAAATCATTGGGCGATTGCCCCAATTCTGCCTTAAAGGAGCGATAAAAATGAGCCTCACTCATACAGGCTTTTTTGCTCAATTCCCCAACGCTAAGCTCTTCTCTCAAATGCTGGCGGATATACTGGACCAACTGCGCCAACCGACTGTCTTCCTCCCCTATTTTTACCTCATTTTCTTGCTGCAATACCCGCAACAACAACTCTTTTAAGGCCATTCCCACAAATAAATCCTTAGAAGGATGCCCCTCCGTAAATAAAAAGATGAGCCGCTGCAAAATCTGCTGCACCGCCAAGGAATGCGTAAAATGAAAATTCCCCGACTGAAAAGACCAAAGCAATCCATCCTCCCGAGGACGCTCCCTATTCAGCCAATCTAGTTCCTGCTGTACCATATCCTCATCCAAAGCCAAAGCCAAACATTTGGTGGGCTGATGCATATTGGCCTCCGGAAAATCAATGCGCATCAATTCATTGGGCGGCAAAAGCACCGACTCCCCAGGCAAAAAGCAAAAGGGCGCCTTATCTCGCAAATGCATCCGCTTCTTCCCCATCAACATAGCCGCCAATACCGGCTGCCGAAACTGCAATTCTACCGCCTCTGCCATCTGATGCGTCTCAAAAATATGAAGCTCCGCTTGGGCCGCCGCAAAACTGTTTTGCTGCTCGACTAAAGTATGGAGTGGACGCCCAGCCCGATAGTTATCTGGTAATAGCATAGGAGTTGATTTTGATGTGGAGAGGAATTTTGAATTAGCTGAACAGTAGAGAACAAGCAAATGCTGTAGCCAAATAAAAATGCAGCCATCTCCTTAATTTACAGTTTTTTTGTGGGTATAGCGAATTAAAATTGATAGGATTGTTCAAGTCTTTGATAGAAAGCTACAAAAAGACCCCAAATTTATAAATTACCTTTGGCTAGTCAACAGTAAAACTATTTGCTAATAATCAGTTTAATAAAAGCTCCCGCTTTTGCTAAATTGAACAACCAACAACAACATGCAAGAAACAAATGTAATGGATGAAGTCCTAAAAGCTCCCGACTTCAAACCTCAATACGAAAACTTTATCGGCGGAGAATGGGTAAAACCCACCAATGGCGAATACTTCGAAAATGTATCTCCCGTAGACGGTAAAAGCTTTACGCTTATCCCCCGCTCTACCAAAGAAGATATTGATAAGGCCGTAGCCGCCGCCTGGGCCGCCGCTCCAGAATGGAACAATAGCGCAGCCGCTTTCCGTAGCAATATTCTACTCAAGATTGCCGACCGTATGGAGGAAAATCTTGAACTACTCGCTCGTACCGAAACTTGGGACAATGGTAAGGCCATTCGCGAAACTCGCGCAGCCGATATGCCCCTAGCTATCGACCATTTCCGCTATTTTGCTGGCGTTATCCGCGCTGAAGAAGGTAGCATGAGCGAACTCGATGCTAATACAGTTTGTATCAATGTCCAAGAACCCCTTGGTGTAGTGGCCCAGATTATTCCCTGGAACTTCCCACTCCTTATGGCTGCTTGGAAAATCGCTCCCGCTCTAGCCGCTGGTAACTGCGTAGTCCTTAAACCCGCAGAGCAAACTCCTGTAGGTATCCTCATTCTAATGGAGCTTATTCAGGATATTTTGCCCAAAGGCGTACTAAATGTAGTCAACGGTTTTGGCGTAGAAGCAGGTAAACCCCTAGCTTCTCACCCCGATGTACGCAAGGTGGCCTTTACCGGAGAAACAACTACCGGCCAGCTCATTATGCAGTATGCTTCTAAAAACTTGATTCCCGTTACTTTGGAATTGGGCGGTAAGTCGCCCAACGTTTTCTTCGCTAATGTGATGGCAGAAGATGATGCCTTCTTCGATAAATGCCTAGAAGGGGCCGCTATGTTTGCCCTAAATCAAGGAGAAGTTTGTACTTGCCCCTCCCGCATTTTGGTCCAAGAAAGTATCGCCGATAAGTTTATCGAACGCCTAATCGAACGCGTCAACGCCATTAAGATGGGCCACCCCCTAGATCCTACTACAATGATGGGCGCACAAGCTTCTAACGATCAATACGAGAAAATCCTCAACTATATCAAAATTGGTAAAGAAGAAGGTTGCGAAGTGTTGGCAGGTGGTGCCGCCGCCGCAGTAGATAGCCTCTCTGGTGGCTACTATATTCAGCCCACTATCCTAAAAGGACACAACAAAATGAGAGTGTTCCAAGAAGAAATTTTTGGCCCCGTTGTTTGTATTACCACCTTTAAGGATGAAGCCGAAGCCCTAGAAATCGCTAACGATACCCCCTATGGTTTGGGCGCCGGTGTTTGGACACGCGATATGCACCAAGCTTACCAAATCTCTAGAAAAATTGAAGCCGGACGCGTTTGGGTGAATAACTATCACGCTTATCCCGCTCACGCTCCTTTCGGTGGCTATAAGAAGTCGGGAATCGGACGCGAGACCCACAAGATGATGCTCGCTCACTATCGCCAAACCAAAAATATGCTCATCTCTTACGATAAGAACGCCCTCGGATTCTTCTAAACTCCTCAATTTTATGGCAGAACTAGTCGATGCAACAGAAAAAGCGCGGCAGTTAATCCGAAAATTGAAAGCCAAACACGGCGATCTGATGTTTCACCAAAGCGGCGGCTGCTGCGATGGATCAGCCCCTATGTGTTTCGAGGCTGGAGAACTCATGATTGACGATTCGGATGTTCTGCTCGCCGAAATTGAAGACTGCCCTTTTTATATGTCAGCTTTTCAATACAAATACTGGAAGAATAGCCACCTTACCCTGGATGTCGTTCCTGGCAGAGGCGCTAGCTTCTCTCTCGAAATTCCCTTGGGCGTCCGCTTTGTCATTAAGTCTAGATTACTAACCGATGAAGAAGCCGCTCAAGTTAAAGATGCATAGTTGTTTCTTTTATCAAGAGTGCTTTGAAAACTATGATCCCCTCCTAATTATGTAGTTTTTGAACAAGCTCCACCCTCCTTGTCTATAGATAAGGAGGGTTTTTCTTTTTTTTAGGGGCCTCCCGCCTGCGGCGGGCGCTACGTTGCGCAGCTCGCTATTCGCTCGGCCCTGCAGCGGCTATGCCGCTTTGGTCTGGCCCTGCGGGCCACTGCTGCACATCGCTAGGCCGCCCCCTACTGCACATCGGTTACTCCCTTCGGTCGTCGAACGGCGACCTAAAGGCCTTGTTGTGGCCGGGCGCTTCGCGCCCCCAAAACCGCAAATTTGGCCCAAATTTTAAATTAAGTGTATTCAACTGTTGACTATCTGGTTTTCAGTCCTTATAGTTAGTAGTATACGCAGTTTTTTAGTGCTGCATTTTTTCATCACCTCATTTAAATGCCTTAATTTTGGGAAAAGAAGAAAAAAAGATGATCAAAGATCGCTATATCAATCCACTGACCGATTTTGGATTTAAGAAGCTTTTTGGCGAGGCCGCCAATAAAGAGCTGCTCATCCATTTTCTCAATCAGCTGCTGCCCGAAAAGCATCAGGTGGAGGACCTCGAATATCTCCCTAGCGAACGCCTGCCTTCCAGTTTTCTGGACCGAAAAGTTATTTTTGATATCTATTGCACCAGCAGCCGAGGCGAGCAGTTTATTATTGAGCTGCAGCGCAGTAAGCAAAATCATTTCATCGACCGCTCTATTTTTTATAGCACCTTCGCCATTCAAGAGCAATCTGAAAGGGGCGATTGGAATTTTAAGCTTTGGCCCATTTATACGATCTGTATTCTCGATTTTAAGATCAATCAGCCCAATCCCCATAATCGAGTGATTCGCTATGTACAGCTCAAGGACCAAGACAAAGAGCTCTTCTTTGAAGACCTTACCTATATTTATATCGAGCTGCCTAATTTCACAAAAACCCTAGATGAGCTAGAAGATCTACAGGACAAATGGCTTTATCTTTTCCGTTATTTGGCCAAATTAGAAGATCGGCCCGCAGCTTTGCAAGAGCGCATTTTTACAGGGCTTTTCCATGCCGCCGAAATTGCCAGCTACTCTATTGAGGAGCGCCAAAATTATGAGGTCTCTCTCAAAAAGCATCGAGATATTAAAAATGCTATTGACACCGCCCTAGAAGAGGGCCTAGAAAAAGGCAGAGCCGAAGGCTTAGAACAAGGACGAGAGGAGGGCCTAAAAGAAGGAGAAGTACTAGGCTTAGAAAAAGGACTCGAACAAGGACGAGAGGAAGGGAAAGAAGAAGGCGCATTAGCCGCCAAAAAAGCCATGGTCAAACAAATGCAAGCCGCCAACCTCCCCCTAGAGCAAATTGCCAAAATTACTGGCTGTAGCCTAGAACAAATCAAAAACTGGCTAAAGGACTAGCCCTAAACAATAGAAAGCTTGAACCTGCTGAGGTTCAAGCTTTTTTTGGTCCTACAGGCCCGAAGGGCCGCAGGCTGAGCTGCCGAAGCAGGGCCGTCGAAGGCGGCAGACCCAAGGCTTTTGAAGCAAAGCGAAAAAGCCTGCAGGGCCGAGCAGACCTGCGAGCTGCGAAGTGGAGCGACCCGCCCGCAGGGCGGGGCAGCCCCAAATCATCCGGCTAATCTTCTTTTAGATCTAGAGAAATTTCATTGTCCCAACCTGGGCGCAAAGGCAACTCCTTAGAACTAGATATTTTTTCGGCTTGCTTTAATTTTAGGTAGTCTCCTGTGGTCCATTGCCCATCTTGGTTTTCATCCCAAATCAGTTGAATTTGGTAATTGCCGGGCGGGAGCAGGGGAAAATCGAGCGCATATTGGCTTTGGCCCAAAAGCAACTGCTTGTGAACGACCTCCTCTTGATTGCGGCGCAGCTCAAAAACATATTGCTTGCTACTATCGGCATTTTGGATTTGGGCCAAAATATTGCCCAAGGTCTTATCGGTTTCTAGGGCATAAGTAGCCTTGAGGGTATCTTCATTTTGCTGCCCCCAAAAGTCAGTCAAAGCACCCGGCAACAACTGAAGGCTATACGTTGCAGAAGGCGCTTTGGGCGCATCTAAGGTCCAGAGATAATTGCCCGCAGGCTGAAAACTCAGGGGGCCGAAACTGAGGCCCGTGTCATTTTGCCAAACACAAAGGCTAGTGTCAATGCGTTGAACTGGGGCCCCAAAATCAAGCTGCATCGGGTTTTTGGGATGCAAAATAGGTAGTGGAATTTGCAGCCCCTCTGTGGCCCTAGCCTTGCCGGCTTTTTTGGGATCAATCAAGCGCAATTCGCTAGGATCTAGGCCCGTATAAAGGTTAATTTTGGCCGTATCTCGATAATCGCCAGCCTCTAGTACAAATCGAAGTTCATCGCCTTGGGCGCCTTTCCAAAACAGCCAGACAAACTCCTTATTTTGGTAATAGGTCCAGTCTTCTAGCTCCTCTAAGGGCTGAATTTTCAGGCTATCTGAAAAGGGGTTTAGAAACTGCAATTGCCCCTGTTGCTGGGCCAACTGTTTGGCCGAAACCAACTTCTGTTCTTGGGCCGCCGCAAATAAGCGGAGCTTGGGGTTTCCGGCGCTGCTATCGGTCAAAATAATGGGCTCGGACCAAAACGCTAGCTCCTCATTAGGCTGATAGCGATAGTCGTTATTTTTATCCATCAAGCCAAAGAGAATATAGCGGCCCGCCTTCAAGTTTTCTAGCTTAAAGTTTCCTTTTTCATCGGTTCGGGCCAGGTAGTTGGGCCGCTGAAGGATGGGCGTAGAGTCGCCTAGCACTCCTTCATAGAGCATCACCCAAGCCTCGGCGACCGGGGCCGCCGTTTTGGCATCAAACAGTTGGCCGCCCAACTGAAGCGAATCGAGTTGGGGGCCTGTAGAAAAGACAAAACGCAGGTCTTTGACGGGATTCCCCTCTCGAAAATCGACAATACTTTGGCCAAACTGAATGCTATAGGTGGTGTTTTCTTTTAGCTCTTCTTGGAAGCGGAGAATGACCGTTTTATTCTTGACCTTCACCTTTGGTTTTTTGTCCAGAGGCGGCGAGATTAAGATTTGCTGCTGGGCGTTTTTGAGCTGCACCCATTCGTTAAAGGTCAGTAAGATCTCTTTTTCCTTAAAGTTTGTTTGATAGTTGGGCGTAGAGTAGCGCCGCAAATCTAGCTCTGGCGGCTGCTCGTCTTTTGGCCCTCCTTGCAGAGGTTGTTGCTGAGCACATTGAAGAAGAAGCAGGGCCAAAAGGGCCAAAAGCAGATAAGCAGGCAATTGACGCATCCTTAGAAGTCTGATTTAAAGTGAAATTTAATTTTAGGGTAGTCTTGCTGAGCCGTGCTGAGCATCCATTTAGATTCAGCCAGATAGACATAACGCCCCTCTTTATCCTTGGCAATAAATTGAGCCTTTTTCCGCAAGAATTCCTTGAGTTGCTCCTCGTCTTCGGCCTCTATCCAGCAAGCTTTGTGCAGTTGCACGGGCTCATAGCGGCAGCTGGCCCCATATTCATGCTCCAAACGATATTGCAATACATCAAATTGAAGCTGCCCTACGGTACCAATAATCTTGCGATTGTTCGAGGTTTTGGTAAAGATCTGCGCCACGCCCTCATCCATCAATTGGTCAATTCCCTTGGCCAATTGCTTCGATTTCATGGGATTGGCATTTTCTATATAACGGAAAAGCTCGGGCGAGAAGCTAGGGATCCCCTTAAAATGTAGGGTTTCTCCTTCTGTCAAGCCATCGCCAATCTTAAAGTTGCCCGAATCATAAAGGCCCACAATATCTCCCGGATAAGCCTGCTCGACCACCTCTTTTTTAGAGGCCATAAAGGTCGTGGGATTCGAGAATTTCATCTTTTTGTTCTTCCGAACATGCAGGTAGTTGGTGTTGCGCTCAAATACCCCCGAGCAGACCCGCATAAAGGCAATGCGGTCGCGGTGACGAGGGTCCATATTCGCATGGATCTTAAAGATAAAACCTGTAAACTTAGGCTCTAAGGGCTCAATATCTCGCTCTTCTGTATGAAATCCCGTTGGCGTAGGCGCTACTTCTACAAAGCAATCAAGCAGTTCTTTTACCCCAAAGTTATTTACTGCCGAGCCAAAAAACACCGGCGATAGTTGCCCTTTGAGATAGGCTTCTCGATCAAAATCTGGATAAACTTCCATGACCATATTGGCCTCTTCTCTTAGCTCTTCAGCATAGTCCTCACCCACCAATTTATCTAAAACAGGGTCATCTAGGTCTTCCAAAGCCGTGAGGTCGCCATATTTGGTCCCCGGCGCAAATAAATTGAGCTGCTTTTCATAGATGTTGTACACCCCCTTAAAATCAGGGCCCATACCCACAGGCCAACTCAGGGGACAAACATGGAGCTTGAGCTTTTCCTCAATCTCATCCAATAGGTCCATCCCATCCTTGCCCACACGGTCCAATTTGTTAATAAAGACCATCACGGGGGTGTCTCGCATACGGCAAACCTCTACCAATCGCTCGGTCTGCTCCTCTACCCCCTTGGCCACATCAATCACCACAATTACACTGTCCACGGCCGTCAAGGTCCGATAGGTATCTTCCGCAAAATCTTTGTGACCCGGCGTATCCAAAATGTTGATCTGCCGCTCCCGATACTCAAACCCCATAACCGAGGTGGCCACCGAAATCCCCCGCTGCTTCTCAATTTCCATAAAATCGGAAGTCGTCGATTTCTTGATTTTATTAGACTTTACCGCTCCCGCTACCTGAATCGCCCCACCAAAAAGTAGGAGTTTTTCGGTCAAGGTGGTTTTCCCCGCATCGGGGTGGGCGACTACGGCAAAGGTGCGCCTCTTATTTACTTCTGCAGCTATTTTTGTCGACATTGATTTTGCTTTTGTTTTGCGCCACAAAAGTAGCAAAAAAGCCTGTAATTGCTGAATAGCATCTCGCTCCCTTCTCTTTTTTGCCTCAAAATCAATACGCTTTTTCTTTTTTCTGTTTCTTGGGGCCTCCGCCTCGCTGCGCTCGTCGGCGCTACGCTTTGGGGCTCGCTGCTCGCTCGGCCCTTCGTTTTTTCGCTGCGCTCAAAAACTCGGTCTGGCCTAACGGCCACCCCGCCGCATCGCTAGGCCAGCGGGCTTCGCCCGCTTCTAGGCCCAAAAAAAGCCCACTCCAACAATCTGGAGCAGGCCGCTTAGGGTTTAAGCTATTTTCTTAGGCTGCTTTAAAGGCAAGTTCGTAGCCCTCTTCGTCTTTTACTTTTAAGGTCTCGGGCGTAATTTCTAAGACCTCATAGGTTTTGGCAAATACACTGCCTTTCCCCTCTAGCGATTCTTCTGCCTTGAGCGAAAGCTGTTTTTCATCATCGCTAAGGGTCCAGTTACCCACAATAGTCGTTTCGCCATCAAAAGAGGCCTCAAAGCTACCATCTAGCTTCAAGTTGACAAAGGTGTTCTGGTCCTCCCATTTGCCAGCAGTAAAATTCTCTACTTTATCTTCTGATTGCTGACCACGAGTAGTCACTTCCATCGCATCATTTACAGAAGCTGCAGGCGCTTCCGTGTTACAACTGCCAAGGCCAAAGGCCAAAAGGGCCACAAAAAGAAACATTAGGTTTTTCATAGATTAGTGATTTTGAGCATGATTGTTTTGTCGTCCTCGCTGTTATAAAATTTGGGGGGTAAACAACGACTTCTACCTCTATAATGAGGTTTTTAGGCATTTTGTGAACTCCAAAAGCCAAAAAATTGAATTTTCATTCAATGAAATATACCGCTAAAGTTTTGAATGCGAAAGGACTAAAGCCCATTTTAAAGCCCCCCCCCTTTTTTTAGCCCTTTTTTCCCCGCTACAGCAGAATAAAATCTCCCTTTTTAAATGAGTTCGCTTTCGCCTTGAGGAAAAGCAAAATAAAAACTATTTTGAGAAAAATTAAGGCGATCAGATGGCCAAAGCAAACCTTTTGCCTCCTTTTCTACTTAAACAAATACCATTGTACCGCTCTACTTCTAGAGCAGCGATTTTTAGATTTACTTATTGTTTTGAGATGAAACAGAAACTTGTATTTTGGGCCGAAGAGGCCGTAGCTGAAGGCACGCAAAAATGCCTGCTAGCCATGGAGTTAAAGGCTGAAGACAACCGCATCGAATTGCATAAATTTGAAGGCGATGCCGCTACCGAAGCCATTGAAAAAGAATTAAAGGAGAAATGGACCAAAGGACTTGTGGTCGCTTTTCCTACAACAGGCTACCAAAAAACGGAGCAAGAGTTATCGGCCGCTAGCCGCCTTTTGCCCGAAGCATACCAATGCTTAGACGAAAGCCTTAATCTGGATAGCCTAAAAACAGAATGGCTCTTTGCTGTCCTTTCTACTAAGTTGTATAAGACTTATTGGTCAGAACTTGGCGAAATCCAAGACCGTGTAGAACGCGCCACAAAGTATGATAAAATGCTCTGGGAAGAACTTAAAGCCTTCCAAGCTAAAGTGCACGCTCAAGACAAAGAGAAAAATCTCTTTAAAGAACATGTTCAAGAACTTCGCGATAGCCTCAATGAACTCTTTGGCCTGATGAAGAATTTGCGCAAGATTCAAGATGAAGCCTTTGAACAAGCCGCCAAAGCCAATTACGACCAATTGGACCAAGGCCTCTCCGCTATCGAAAAAGAACTAGAAGGCGAAACAGGCAAATGGGATAAGTATTTCGAACAACTCAAAGGCTTGCAAGCTCAGATGAAAAAAATGAAACTGAGCAAAAAACAACGCAATGGCCTCTGGACCCGTATCGATAAGGCCTTTAAGTTAGTGAAGGTGAAACGTTTTGGTAAGCAAAATGGCGATAGCCGACTCGAACGCCGTATCCAAGGCCTAGAAGAAGCTATCAAGAAGATGCAACGCTCTATTGATCGAGACCAAAAAGAACTCGATATCCAAGACGGTAAGATCAATGCCCCACATGCTACCCAAATCGAAACGCAACTCCGTGAGGTCAAGGCCAAAATGCTACGCGAACGCATTAGCTCTAAGGCCGAAAAACTGGCCGACATGAATAAAACCATGAAGGAACTCCAAAAACGCCTCGCCAAAATGCAAAAACAAGCTGCCGAACTCCAAAAAGAGACGGAAGCTCAAACGGAAACGCCCCCCGCAGTAGAAGAAACTCCCAAAAGGGAGGAAGCTAGCGAAAATAATAGCGAAGAGGATCAAGCTTAACCCTTAAGCCCTTTTATATAGATCTAAAGAAAGCCTATAGCTCCAATAAGGAGCTATAGGCTTTCTTTTTTCAGCGGTCTCCATAGTTTTGCTTCTAAGCGCCTCTAACTAAACTGTAGTAGGGTGAGCCCAGAAAAAAAAGATAGGAGATTATAGATACGCCCGGAGGAATTTGCAAACTGCAAATTAGCTCTGGGCATCGTTCAGAGCTGTTTTGCAATTGCAAATTAGCTCTGGGCATCGTTCAGAGCTGTTTTGCAAATGCAAATTAGCTCCGGGCATCGTTCAGAGCTGTTTTGCAAATGCAAATTAGCTCCGGGCATCGTTCAGAGCTGTTTTGCAAATGCAAATTAGCTCCGGGCATCGTTCAGAGCTGTTTTGCAAATGCAAATTAGCTCCGGGCATCGTTCAGAGCTGTTTTGCAAATGCAAATTAGCTCCGGGCATCGTTCAGAGCTGTTTTGCAAATGCAGATTAGCTCCGGGCATCGTTCAGAGCTGTTTTGCAAATGCAGATTAGCTCCGGGCATCGTTCAGAGCTGTTTTGCAATTGCAAATCAAGGCTGGCGCGAGGCCAGAGGCATTTGTAAACTGCAGATTAGCCCAAGGAAGTTGTTTCGGCCTAGCGATGTGCAGCAGTGGCCCGAAGGGCCAGACCCAGCCGCCGCAGGCGGCGCAGGGCCGAGCAGACCTGCGAGCTGCGGAACGTAGCGCCGCAAGGCGAAGCCGCAGCGGAGGCCCCAAAAGCAATTGAACATATCAAGCAGGATAAAAAAAGAGCGCCCTCCAAAGAAGAATTGGAGAGCGCTAGCTAAACTATAGATTAAGGGGAGTCCTTACATATTGCGGCGATATTGCCCACCGACCTCATAGAGGGCTTGGGTAATTTGGCCCAAAGAGCAGAACTTCACGGCGGTTATCAGGCAATCGAAGAGGTTTTTGTTCTCGATAGCGGCCTCTTGCAAAGCCTTGAGGGCCTGAGGTCCACGTTCTTCATGCGTTTGATGCAAGCGTTGGAGGGCAGAGATTTGTGCCTCCTTCTCTTCCTTGGTCGCACGAATTACCTCCTCGGGAATAATGGTGGGTGAACCCTCATCAGACAAGAAAGTATTCACGCCAATAATGGGCATTTCGCCCGTATGCTTGAGGGTTTCATAATACAGGCTTTCCTCCTGAATCTTTCCTCTTTGATA
Organism: Saprospira grandis; assembly: GCF_027594745.1. Taxonomy (NCBI): domain Bacteria; kingdom Pseudomonadati; phylum Bacteroidota; class Saprospiria; order Saprospirales; family Saprospiraceae; genus Saprospira; species Saprospira grandis. The sequence continues at coordinate 1,849,934 of NZ_CP110854.1, forward strand.
CATGGTTTCCATGGCGCCTAGCACGCCGCCACGGTCGGTAATGCGGTCGAATTCGGTCAAAACGGCCTCCTCCACCAAGTCGGTGAGCTCCTCAATAATGAAAGCGCCTTGCAAGGGGTTCTCGTTTTTGGTCAAGCCCAATTCTCGGTTAATAATCAACTGAATGGCCATTGCCCGGCGCACAGATTCCTCTGTAGGGGTGGTAATGGCTTCATCATAGGCATTGGTGTGCAATGAATTACAGTTGTCATAAATTGCATAGAGGGCCTGCAAAGTGGTGCGAATATCATTGAAGCCAATTTCCTGTGCGTGCAAAGAGCGGCCAGAGGTTTGGATATGATATTTAAGCATTTGTGAGCGGGCATTAGCCCCGTATTTCTCGCGCATTGCCTTGGCCCAAATGCGGCGGGCCACTCGACCAATCACGGCATATTCTGGGTCAATTCCGTTGGAGAAAAAGAAAGAGAGATTGGGCGCAAAAGCGTTGATATCCATCCCTCTAGAGAGGTAATACTCCACAAAGGTAAAGCCATTGGCCAAGGTAAAGGCCAATTGGGTGATGGGGTTGGCGCCAGCCTCGGCAATATGGTAGCCAGAGATCGAGACCGAGTAGAAATTGCGCACCTGCTCCTCAATAAAGTAGGCTTGCACATCGCCCATTAGGCGGAGCGAGAACTCTGTAGAGAAGATGCAAGTATTTTGCGCTTGGTCCTCCTTAAGGATGTCGGCCTGTACGGTTCCGCGGACAGAACGCAGGGCTTTTGCCCGCATTTCGGCATAAACATCGGCAGGAAGCACCTCATCGCCAGTCAAGCCCAAGAGCATTAGGCCGAGACCGTCGTTACCTTCGGGCAATTCGCCCATATATTGGGGGCGGGCCAAGCCTTTATCATCATATTTGGCCTTCAAGGCGGCTTCTACCTGAACCTCTAAGCCATGTTCCTTAATGTACTTCTCGCATTGCTGGTCAATTGCGGCATTCATGAAGAAGGCGCAGATGGTAGCGGCTGGACCATTGATGGTCATAGAAACCGAGGTTTTGGGATCGCAAAGATCAAAACCAGAATACAGCTTCTTGGCATCGTCTAGGCTACAAATGCTTACCCCAGAGTTACCGATCTTACCATAAATATCTGGACGATAATCGGGATCTTCTCCATAGAGGGTCACGGAATCAAAAGCCGTAGACAAGCGGGCTGCAGGCATGCCCAAAGAGACATAATGGAAGCGGCGGTTGGTCCGTTCTGGATGCCCTTCTCCTGCAAACATACGCGTGGGATCTTCGCCTTTGCGCTTGAAGGGGAACACCCCAGCGGTATAAGGAAACTCCCCGGGGAAGTTCTCTTGGCCAGACCAGCGGACGATATCTCCCTAATCGCTGTATTTAGGCAGGGCAATTCTGGGAATGCGGCTATGCGATAGGGATTTGGTAAAGGTTTCTACTCGAATTTCTTTGTTGCGCACCTTATAGACAAACTCATCGGCTTGGTAGCGGGCCAGTTTTTCTTTCCAGCCTTCTAGCAAGCGCTGTTGCGCTCCGCTGAGGTTGGCGTATTTAAATTCATAAGTTTCTTTCAAGCTAGCGGGACTCTCCTCGCCTAGTTGCTCCATCGCTCCCTTCAGCTGATAAAGCTGACTGGCCAAGCGGGCTTCTTGCTCAATCTTGTCGTTATATCGGCGAATACTTTCGCTAATTTCTGAAAGGTAGCGCACTCGGGCTGGAGGAATGATAAATTGCTTTTCGCTTTGTTCCTTAGTCGCCTTAAAGCTAGAGGCCAAAGGCGCCTGCGTTCGCTCTACAATTTTATCCATCAAGGCTTTGTAGAGGCTATTCATGCCGGGGTCATTAAACTGAGAAGCGATGGTCCCAAATACGGGCAAATCATCTTCTTTGGCCTCCCAGAGGTTATGATTGCGGCGGTATTGCTTGCGAACATCCCGCAGGGCATCCTGCGCCCCTCGCTTATCAAACTTATTGAGGGCGATGAGGTCGGCAAAATCCAACATATCAATTTTCTCCAGCTGTGTGGCGGCCCCATATTCTGGCGTCATCACGTACAAAGAAGCATCCGAGAAATCGGTAATAGCGGTATCTGACTGCCCAATTCCAGAGGTTTCCAGAATGATAAGGTCAAAGTCTGCGGCCTTCAAGATATTCACGGCATCGCCAATATGCTTAGAAACGGATAGATTAGATTGGCGGGTGGCCAAAGAACGCATGTACACCCGTTCGCTGTTGATGGCATTCATCCGAATACGGTCGCCCAGCAGGGCCCCGCCCGTTTTGCGCTTAGAGGGGTCTACCGAAATCACGGCAATGCGTTTATCTTCAAAATCGAGGAGGAAGCGGCGCACCAATTCATCCACCAAAGAGGATTTACCCGCTCCGCCTGTTCCTGTAATCCCCAAAATGGGAGTATTTTTAGCGGCGGCTTTGGCTTCTAGCTCGCTCAACCAGCTTTCGGCCTCCTGCGGTTGGTTTTCTGCGGCAGAGATCAGGCGGGCCAGGGCGTATTTATCGCCTGTTGCATATTGCTTAAGCTCGCCATTGATATTTTTCCCGGTGGGAAAATCGCATTGGCTCAAGAGGTCGTTAATCATCCCTTGCAGGCCCAATTCTCGTCCATCATCGGGCGAGTAAATACGGCTAATGCCATAGGCATGCAGCTCTTCGATTTCTGTGGGCAGGATGGTCCCTCCTCCCCCACCAAAAATCTTGATGTGGCCGGCTCCACCTTCTTGCAAAAGATCGTAGATATACTTAAAAAACTCGATATGTCCCCCCTGATAAGAGGTAATGGCAATACCCTGTACATCTTCCTGAATAGCGGTATCGACAATTTCCTGAGCCGAGCGGTTATGGCCCAAATGAATAATTTCTGCGCCAGAGCGCTGCATGATTCTCCGCATGATGTTAATCGCGGCATCATGCCCATCAAATAGAGAGGCGGCCGTCACAATTCTGATCTTGTTCTGGGCCTCATAAGGGGCTTGCGTTTGCATCATTCTATCTTATATTCTGTTGTTGCTGATTATTTTTCTGTTTTTTTGGGGCCTCCCGCAGCAAGCTGCGGGCGCTACGCTTTGGGGCTCGCAGGTCTGCTCGGCCCTGCGGCGCTTGCAGCGCCTTGGTCTGGCCTTCGGCCACCCCGCCGCATCGCTAGGCCAGCCTGCTTTTGGCCTTTTTCTTTGGTTGCTAGGCCTTTAGTAGCTGCTTAAAATGCTGGACCGTAATGGCCAGACCTTCCTCAAAGCTAAAGTGGGGATCATAGCCCAAAAGCGTTTTGGCTTTCTCAATATTCGCTTGAGAGTCACGGATGTCGCCTGCTCGGCTTTCTCGATGTACGGGAGCTTGCTCGCTGCCGGCGGCTTTTCGGATGCCCTCATAAAGATCTAGGACCGAGTAGCGGCCCCCTACGCCCACATTATACACCTGATTGTAAGCTGCAGGATTTTCAGTCAAGAGTGCCTTTACATTCATTTGGACCACATTCTCGATAAAGGTAAAATCTCGAGTTTGTAGGCCATCGCCATTAATATAAGCGGTTTTGCCCAAAAGACAAGCCTCTGCAAAAAGAGGAATAACGGCGGCATAAGCCCCTTTTGGGCTTTGTTTTGGTCCAAATACATTAAAGTAGCGGAAACCCATAAACTCCATTCCGTACAAATCGCCAAAGTTTTTAGCAAATAGCTCATTGCTATACTTGGTAATGGCATAAGGCGATAATTGTTGCCCAATTCGGTCTTCTACTTTGGGCAAATTGGGCTCATCGCCATAGACGGAGGAAGAAGAGGCATAAACAAAGCGCTTGATCCCTGCCTGATGAGCGGCATGCACCATATTCACAAAGCCATTGACATTGTGAAGAGTGGTAAGATGGGGTTGGGCGACAGAGCGGGGCACCGAGCCCAAAGCGGCCTGATGGCAAACGGCATCCATGCCTTCACAGGCTTTTTCGCAATCGGCCAAAAGGGAGATATCTCCTTCAATTAGCTCAAAATTGGGATGGTCCAGATAAGGCGCCAAGTTTTCTCGGAAGCCCGTGAGGAAATTGTCAATAACACGGACCTTTTTGGCCCCATACTTCAAAAAATATTCGACCAGATTGCTGCCAATAAAGCCAGCGCCTCCAGTAATGAGTACAGAAAACTGGCTAAGGTCTTGATCGTGATAAGCGGTTTGATACATGCGATTACTATTTTATGTCGCAGCTATGCCCATGGGCAGAAGCTGCTTGGATGTCTGCCGCCCAAGCTTGGCGCTGGGCCAAGAGCTCTTCAGGAACATCCAAATAAATACTTCGATAATGTTTTTTCTGGCTATTGAAGCCCACTTCTAGTTGAAAGCGGAGGGCGGCTTTATCTTCTAGGACTTCTATTTGGAGCAGGCGCTCGTAATGGGCCCAAAAGGGGTAATGGCTAGGCCCAATAAATAGGGCATCTAGGGTAAGGAGCACCTCTTTGCCATCTTCTTTTTGCCATTGGGCCAAGATGCGGTCTTTTTTACTGAGGGCTTCTTTTTTGGCCAACTGCTTAAACTGCTGATTATAATAAATAATGGCCCAAAGCGAGCCGGGGCCCGTTAAGAGCCCAAAGCCCAAAAAGTAGGGCCAAAGGTAGTGAGACTCTGGATTGTCGACCATAAAAGTCATGGCAGCGGCCAAAAGGGCCGAAAAGCCCAGAATCATCAGAATAGAAAGGATAAAAATGCGGCTAATTATATTCATCTGCGGCAGATTTAAAGCGTCTAGAAAGGCGCGAAGCGCCTTGGCTTAGGGATGGATAGCAGTGGCCCGAAGGGCCAGACCTAGGCGGCGAAGCCGCCGCAGGGCCGAGCAGACCTGCGAGCTGCGGCACAGCCCGACCCGCCCGCAGGGCGGGGAAGCCCCAAAAAAAAAGCGCCCAAAACTGAGCGCTTTATATTCATCTTGGCTCCTAGTTCAGTTTCTTGAGTTCTTCTTCTAGGAGTTGGACCTTTGCCTCATGATCGGCCAATTTCTTGCGCTCTAGCTCCACCACCTGAGCGGGGGCGTTATTGACAAAGCGCTCATTGCCCAATTTTTTCATAATGCCTTTGATAAAGCCCTGCGAATAGCTGAGTTCTTTCTCTAAGCGTTCTTTTTCGGCAGCCAGATCAATTTTCTTATCAAAAAGGAGATAATATTGATCGGGGCCCACGAGGAAAGAGCTAGCTTCTACCTCTTCTTGGACCAATTCAAAGCGTTTGAGGAAGCCCAATTTGCTCACGGCCTCGGCCCAGCCCTCTAGGGCTAGGAGTTGGTCGGCGGTAGTGCTTTTGCGGAGCAAGAGTTCCAGTTCTTCCTTGATAGGCAGTTGGTTTTTGGCTCTTTGCTCACGGATATTTTTGACCACCTCTTGCATATTTTCTACCTCTTGCAAAAACTGCTGATCGTATTGGCTAACTTCTGGCCATTGGGCGACCACACAATCTTCGCCGGGGGCACGTTTGCGCAATTTGGACCAAATTTCCTCGCTGATGAAAGGCATAAAGGGATGTAGCAAGATCATCATTTGCTCAAAAATATCGATGCTAAAGGCATAAGTCTTTTTATCGATGCTATCGCCATAAGCGGGCTTAATGAGTTCGAGATACCAAGAGCAGAAATCGCCCCAGATGAAGTTATAGAGCGTCATCAAGGCCTCTGATAGGCGGTATTCGGCAAAAGAGGCATTGAGCTGTTCTAGGGTTTGGGCCATCTTCTGTTCGATCCAGCGCATGGCCAGTTCGCTTTCTTTGGGCGTTGCTTTTTCGCTTTGCTCCCAACCTTCGAGTAGGCGGAGGGCATTCCAAAGCTTATTACAGAAATTGCGGCCTTGCTCACAGAGTTTGCTTTCATTTTTGATGGCTGTTTTCGCTTTATCGGCAAAGGGAGCATCAAAAATAACGTCATTTCCGGCGGCGGCACAAGAGAGGATACCGAAGCGGACGCCATCTGCGCCATACTTCTTAATCAGCTCGATAGAATCGGGCGAGTTGCCTAAAGACTTAGACATTTTGCGGCGGAGTTTATCGCGCACCATACCGGTAAAGTAAACCGATTCAAAAGGCTGCACGCCTTTTTCTTGGGCCAACTTCTCGCCTAGGAGTTCGGGAGCCCATTCGTAGCCCGCCATAATCATTCTGGCCACCCAGAAAAACATAATGTCCCAGCCTGTTACCAGCACCTGCGTGGGGTAATAATAGCGAAGCTCTTCGGGATTATCGAAGCCATCAAAAACGGCCATGGGCCAGAGCCAAGAAGAGAACCAAGTATCCACTACATCCTCATCTTGAGTAAGGTCTTCGGCGCTATACTCCTTGCCATCGGCTTGGAGTTGGGCTAGGGCATCTTCTAAGCTTTCGGCCACGACGATTTCGCCATTTGGGCCATAATAAGCGGGAATTTGCTGTCCCCACCAAAGCTGGCGAGAGATACACCAATCTCTGACATTTTCTTCCTTCAGCCAGTTGCGGTACATATTGAGCATATGCTCGGGGAAGAAATTCACCTCGCCCTTTTCTACAGCGGCTAGGGCCGTAGCGGCAAGGCCTTCCATTTTGAGGAACCATTGTTCCTTGAGGCGGGGCTCAATAACCGCTTGAGTACGTTCTGAGCGGCCCACCTTATTGCTATAATTTTCTACTTTAACTAGAGCGCCTTGGGCCTTGAGGTCCTTAGCAATTTGCTTGCGCACCTCAAAGCGGTCCATACCGACATAAAGGCCAGCGTTGGGGTGCATGCGTCCATTATCGTAGAAAATATCGATGCTTTCGAGATCATGGCGTTGGCCAATCTCATAGTCATTCATATCGTGAGCGGGAGTTACCTTAAGGGCACCGGTCCCAAACTCTTGATCGACATAGCGATCAAAAACAACGGGAATAGCGCGGCCGATGATAGGCACCAACACCTTTTTCCCTTTTAGTTTCTGGTAGCGTTCATCATTGGGGTGGACCGCAATGGCCGTATCGCCCAAAATAGTTTCGGGGCGGGTGGTTGCAATGATGACATAGTCCTCACTGCCTTCAATTTGATAGCGGAGGTGATAGAGTTTAGATTGCTCATTGGTATGAATCACCTCCTCATTAGAGAGGGCCGTTTGTGCTTCGGGGTCCCAGTTCACCATGCGCAAGCCTCTATAGATCAGGCCTTTTTTGTGCAGGTCTACAAACACCTTTTGCACATACTTAGAGAGCTTGGGTTCCATCGTAAAGCGGCTGCGTTCCCAATCGCAAGAAGCGCCTAGCAACTTGAGTTGGTCCAGGATGATTCCGCCATACTTATCTTTCCAGGCAAAGGCATGCTCTAAAAACTCATCTCTAGAAATATCTGACTTCTTGATGCCTTGTTCCCTGAGCATTTTGACCACCTTAGCTTCTGTAGCGATAGAGGCATGGTCGGTACCAGGTACCCAACAAGCATTAAAACCTTGCAAGCGTGCTTTACGAATCAGCACATCTTGGATGGTGTTGTTGAGCATATGGCCCATATGCAAGACCCCCGTTACATTGGGTGGGGGGATAACAATGGTATAAGCGGGGCGCTCATCGGGGGTAGAGCGGAAATAGCCCTTTTCTTCCCAGTGAGCATACCAGCGTTTTTCGGCGCTGGCGGCATCATAATGTTTAGATAATTCCATATTCTGTATAACTAGTGATTCTAAATCGAAGGCCAAAAATACAGAAGTTCGTGGGGAGAAAAGAGCTTTATTGCGGCTTTTTCTTGCTTAGGGGCATTTTTGCGCTGCTTTGCTGGCCTTAGAGACAAACAAAAAGGAGCTTGCCGGCTAAATTTGCCGACAAGCTCCTTTCTTTTAGTAAAAAACCGCCTAATGTTGGGGAATTGCATCGGGCAGATAAGCCACCTTTGCTAAGCTTTCTTGCACATGCGATTGTTGTTCTTCGCTTAGTTCGGACCAATCTTTCAGTTCAAAGAGGAGGAACTCCCCTCTTTTTTCGCTCCAGACCAAACCTTGAGGGCTCATATTGAGGCGAACGCCAAGTCCACGGCGGCCATCTAGGGGGCGCAGCTCAAAATCGAGCATATTGGGCGAATGGGCCACCTTGAGTTCGTAGGCAAAGACCGTTGTTTGTCCAATCGGGTTGATGCTAAAGCCTGCCTGAGGGCTAAAAAAGATGATTCGTTTTTTGAGTTGTTCCTCAATCATATCGGCCACCTCTTTGTTAATTTGCCGCATACTTTCGGAGCGGACCGCCTTAAAGCTGAGGTATTTACCGGCCAATTGTTGGAATACCGCTTGATTTTTATTTTGCTCAATAGCGGGGGCCATATCGGCTAGGGTTTGCTCTGCATAGCCCTTTAGGTAATCATAAAGATGTTCCTTGATGAGTTGGCTGGCTCTGGGAGCGCCTAGGGTCTCTGCTTTCGAGAGGTAAAAATAAGCCTTGGCGGGATTATTTTCTTGCTTAATGGCCATTAGGCCCAAAGCCATAGCGGCATCTTTTTGTCCCCCCTCGGCCTTCATGAGGTCCAGATAGAGCGTTTCTGCTGCGGCATAATCGCCTTTAGCCTGTAGGAGTCTGCCTTGTTTAAGAATAACATCTAGGCCAAAGGTGCTTCCTAGCGGATATTTACGCAGGAGGACCTCCAATTCTTTTTCCACCTCTTCTAGTTTGCCTTGGGCCAAAAGGCTATCGAGCAATAAGAGGTTGGCGCTTAGGCTGGGGCTAATCTGAATTCCTTGCTCAATCAGTTCTTGAGCTTTTTGGGCATGGCCCAATTCCATAGCGGCCTTGGCGTAGGCTTGCAAAAGCACCGAGCTGACTTCGTTATTCGCTTTGGCCAGTTCATAAGCTTCGGCCAAGGCGGCATAAGCGAGGGGGTAATCTTCTAGCTCATTGGCAATTCGGCCCACATTATAGACATAGGTCAGATTGGGGTCCTTTTCGCGCAGCATTTGCAACAATTTGAGGGCCTTTTTCTTTTCTCCTTCTACTAGGTAGAGCTCTGCCCCTACCGCAAATAGCTTCTCTTGATAGCCATGTAGCTTGATGCTTTTGGTCAGTAAAAGCAAGGCTTCTTTTTCTCGGTTGCCCATGCTTCTCATGGCCAAAAGGGCATTGATTTGATAGAGCAATTCATTGGGTTTGACCTTCATGGCGGCCTGAAAAAAGCTGAGGGCTTCGGCGGCTTTATTTTGCTCAAAAAGCAGTTCTTCCCCAATGGCGTTTAGGGCTTCATCCTGCTCGGGTTGTAGCTTGAGTATTTGGCGGTAGGCCACCATCGCCTGGGGGGCATCTCCCATTTTTAGTTGGGTTTGCGCTAGGCGCAAAAGGGCCTTAGTATCTTTGGGATTGAGCTCTACCAACTTGAGCAAACAGCGCTCAATAGCTTCTAGAGAGCCGCCCTCTTGGGCATCTAATGCTTGGGCCAAATAATCGTAGCCAAAGCCTTCTTCGGGGTATTCATTTAGGGCGCCCAAAGCCAACTCTTGCAATTTGGGCCATTCTGCTGCGGCGGCTGCCGTTTTGAGGGCTTCTATTTGTTCTGCTTTTGACATCGATTTCGGGTATTTTTCTTTGCTTTTTTAGAATGATTTTGGGGCTGCCCCCTCGGCCCTTTGGGCCTTGGGGTCGGGCTGTGTCGCAGCTCGCAGGTCTGCTCGGCCCTGCGCGGGCTTTGCCCGCTGGGTCTGGCCCTTTCGGGCCACTGCTTTCCATCCCTCAGCCGGCTCGCTACGCTCGCCTCGGAACGCAGGAAATGCCTTTAGCCTTCTTCGGCAAACCAATTATAGGGATTCATGTATTCTACGGCATCGGCGGCGGCATCTAAGGCCCATTCGGCGGCTTCGCCTACTTCTCCGGCCACATATTCTACGCCCTCCCAAACCTCTTCGGCTAGGTGGGCAGCGGCCGCAGCGCCTTTCTTGATATAGGTCATGGGGCTGCTGATCACCTCTTTTGTTTTTTGCAAGAAATTGCGGAAATCGGGGTGCATTTCGGCGGCAAATTCGCCCCCAACACGGCGGGCGCCCTTATAGGTCCAGCTATTTACTTGAAAAGAGATAGCGTAGGTGGGGGCCGTCATGATGAAGAAATTGAAATCATTGGTTTTGGTGGTATAAAGCGTTACCGATTCGGCCAAGATTTTCACATTGAAGTCGGCATAGGCTTTAAGGACCATTTCGGCCCTTAGGCTTCCTTCTAGGACCGTATCTTTTTGGATGGCCAATTTAGCGGTACCGTTAGCGTCTAGTGCGCCATGCAGGGCGGCGGTAACATCTAGTAGGTTGTAGCCCAGAATACCAATGGCGCTTCCTTTGATGCCAAAGTAGGCATCAATAACGCCGCTAGCTTTAGACTCGATGGCCAGTTCTTTTTCGACTAGGGTATGTTCTAGGGTGAGGTTCATTTGGACCCCCATGGTGAGATGTAGCGAAAAGACGAGGTATTCGGCCAAGGGGATATCTTTGCTTACATTAAAGACTTCGATATCGACATTGCCTTGGTTGATGAATTGCTGTAGGGCAAAACGGGCGCCTTTTTCTAGGTTTTCTTTAGAGACCAAATTACCGATGGCCGAGGGGCTGGTATCTTTGGCGCTGGTATCTACGGTGCTTTCTGCTCTAGAGAAGTTTTGGACCTGTTCTTTGGCTGGGGGGGCCGAGGGGGTAAAGTTTTTGCCGCTGCCGGTGAGGGCTTGCCAGCTTTTTCCGTTGGGGTCTACTCGAGCATCGGCGCCGCCAAAGTTGGCCTTTTGGAAGTCGCGGATGGCGTAGATGGTGGCGGGGCCGCATTTGCCGTCTACTTTGAGGCTTGCTCCTTTTTTGTTGAGCAGTTCTTGGACCTTGATGACGTCGGCTTTTTGGTTGTCGCCTTTGTAGCCGACAGAGCCGCTTAGGCCGCTGCTGTTTTCTACGCTGCCACTAGGTCCAGCGGAGGCTTGGCCGAGCTGGGCTTGTAGGCTTTTGATTCGGGCCTCAATATCTTCTAGTTGGGCCTTTTCTTGGGCGTCGATGACGCCGTCTTGCATGAAGAGTTGACGGAGTTTGGGCAGTTCCTGCTGATAGGTTTGCAGGGTCTGCTTGATGGTTTCTATTTGACTCATGGGAGTGGTAAATAAGGGTGGTTAAATTTTGGCCCTATTAAATTACAAAAAATCTCTTGTTTTGGCATTTTTTGTTTTGTTTTTTTAAGGATGAGGAGCGGAGCGACGAATGCAATGCTGGGCGCTTTGGCCCCCAAGGCCAAAGGAGCCCAGCCCCCAGGCGGGGGCGGCGAAGGGGAGGACCGAAACTGAAATGTAATATATTGAGGGGTTAATTGGCTGAGGCGCAGGGAAGATGGGGGCTGCCGCCAGCCGCCGGCCGGGCGCGCTTGGCGCGAGCCTGCGAAGCTTGAAGCCGCAAAGCGGCTTGTAGCTGAGCAGTTGGGCGGCAGGGCCTAGCGCTGTGCAGGGGTGGCCGCAGGCCAGACCGAAGCCCGAAGGGCTGAAGGGCCGAGCAGAACTGCGAGCCCCGCAACATAGCGCCCGCCGAAGGCGGGAGGCCCCAAAAAAAAGAGAAGTACTGCTAAAAAGCAATACTTCTCTCCTATCTTTTATGGATCAGGGCCTAATCTTGAGGATTAAGATCTTGATTCTTAAATCGTTTTTGAAGTTGATCCACTGTTTTCGTCAATTCGGGTAAGCGGCGAATGGCCGCCAACTCCTTAAAGCGGCTGTAAGCCTCTACCGCAGGAGCGCCCATATAGCGCTTGCCGCCTGGAATAGACTTAGAGACCCCCGTTTGCGCAAGCAAAACGGCCCCTTCACCAACCACCAAGCCCTTAGAAATACCCACTTGTCCGTAAATGGTGACAAAATCTTGGATAATGGTTTTGCCTGCAATTCCCGTTTGGGCCGCAATCAAACAATGTTTGCCCAAAACCACCCCATGGCCCAAATGCACCTGATCATCTAATTTACAGCCCTTACCAATATGCGTATCGCCAGAAACCCCGCGATCAATAGTACAAGCTGCCCCGATGCGGACATCATCTTCAATCACCACTCGGCCAATAGAATGCCAAGGCTTATAACTGCGGTCCTCCTCTAGATGGTAATAAAAAGCATCATTGCCAATCACAGCATTAGAGTGGATTTTCACTCGATCGCCAATCACCGTATAATCAGAAATCACGGCATTGGCCCGAATCAAGCAATCTTCGCCAATCACGACATGATTGCCCACAACAGCACCCGCCTCAATCACTGTCCCTTTGCCAATTTGGGCCGTGGGACTAATTTGGCTGCTCATAGGTGTAAAAGGCAAATACTTTTTGGCCAAATTATTATAGGCCTCAAAGGGGCGTTCCACCACCAAAAGGGCCTTATTGGGGGGACAATCTACCGCCTGATCAATCAGAATAGCCGAGGCCGTAGAATAAATAGCTTGAGTATAATACTTCTCATTATCGACGAAGATCAGGCTGCCTTTACACACCTTGTGAATTTCGTTGAGATGAGTAATTTCCACATTGGGATCTCCGATGAGTTTGGCGCCTAGCATATTGGCTAGCTCAGAGACGAGAATCGATTCCGCAAGTTTCATTGATTTCCAAATTTATTCAGGAACAGAAGGCCCCATAGGGCTAAATCGCCCAAAGTTCGTTAAAATTTGAAGAAAGCACTAACCCTTAGGGCCCTTTTCTATAATCTCTTGATAAATAACTGTCCCCAAATCCCAAACCCAACTATATTTTTGCAAACTTTCTGCATCGAGCAAGCGGCCATAACCCTCATAAACGGGCTGCTGGGCCAACTGTTCTAGCTCTTTTTGGGGCAAGATAATTTTGAACAAACAAAGCTCAAACTCCTGAATACTTTTGATCTTAAACTGCCCAATAAAAATAGGCGGCTGCTCAGGTTGCCAGCGCAACTCTTCTTGCAACTCTCGGTATAAGGCAATTTCTGGGCTTTCATCTTCGGCCTCTACAGCCCCACCCCAAACCGATAAGGCCAGTTGCCATTGCGGCAGCGGATAAGTTTCATCCTTTTGCTGCACAAAAAATAATTGCTGGTCCGAACTACAGATAATGGCGCCAACGCCAAGGTGAAAAGAAGTCATTTTATGGGATTGAATGGATGAGTGATAGTATCAAATGATACTATCAAGGTAGTTTTAAGTAAATCTTTCTAGTGCTTTTAAAGGTCTATTTCAGGAACAAACCGATACTTTGTCAAGCGTTTATCTCCCTGTTTTTCTAAAACCCCTTCTTCCACAGCCCACTTCAAATCTCTACTTGCGGTAGCTTGACTTATATTCTTAAAATACTGAAGATAGTCTTTACGACTAAAAGCTTTTGTTTGAAGAGCATCTTTATATAACTGAATTCGATCTTCTTTTCGAAGAGGCCTGTGCTGAATGACTAAAAGCTGATCTAATGCCTCTAAGATAAGCCCCAACATGAATTCTATAAATAATGTCGATTGCCCTGTTTTATCAGACAAACTCAATACCTTATAGTACTCCTCTTGATTTTCCTTAATCAAGCTTTCTACAGGCAAGTATTCAAAAACAGGATATTTTTGCATTAAAATAAGCGTTTGCCATAAACGCCCCATTCGGCCATTTCCATCTAAAAAAGGATGGATAAACTCAAACTCATAATGAAAAACACAGCTCTTAATGAGTAGCACATCCTGATCTGTTTTAAGATAATGGAAAAGATCTTGCATCAGTCCTCTCACCATATATCCAGTTGGAGCCAAATGCGCTACTTTATCCCCTTTCACAATGCCCACATTTTTTACTCTTAGCTTCCCCGCCCCTTCTATCAATCCAGCCATCAAAATAGCATGCGCTTTTTCTAAATCTGCTAACTTATTAGGATCAAATTTATCTAGCTGATCATACACTTTTATAGCATTCTGTACCTCTATAATGTCTTTTTGCGGAGCAATAACTCGCTTGTTATTTAAAAGCGCTGTAATCTGCTCTTCCGTTAGCGTATTTCCTTCTATCTCTAAAGAAGACTGTATGGTTTTGATGCGATTTTTTTTTCGCAATGCCGTCGCTGGCTTGTGTATATGAATAGCATTAACCTCTCCTAAACGCTCGGAAATAGCCACAACTAACCTTAAGATTTTATCTGTAAGCTGATACGGTGGTTTCATACATCAATGCCTTAGTTCATGGTTTCAGTTAAATATCGTTAGCTCTGTTTTACAGTTTTGGTAAGTATGGCTAGCTTTCTTGTCTTCAATTAGACATATTTTTCGTTCCATCCTTTAAACTTTGCATCAAAATCATTTCTAAATATATTGATATCAAAACATCTTCGTTCATTGTCATTTTTATTTGAATAGTTAATAGCATTATTAAATAAATCCTCCTTACCATTTATTTTTTCATCATAAAAATCTTGAGAACAGACCCAATTTTCACATTGAAACAATAGTAAATTAGTCAACTTTCTTTGCACCCTTTTCTCAGAATCTTTAAAAAAAGTATTAAAATACCCTTTTAATGCTTTTTCATCTTCTTTAAGGTATCCTTTTATCAATATTGACTTATCTTTATAGGGGAAGAACGAAACAAATATTGAAGATAGTCTTTCTTTATCTCTTCCTGTCCTATACTTATGCTCTTGTATCTCTTTAGTCGTCTCATAATCATATAAAGAAGACATTATTAAATCAGCTTTGCTAAGTTCTCGATATTCAAAAACGAATGATTGTGTATTTTGATTATAGTCTTGCCAAATAAACTTCTCCCAAAAAACTAAGTCATTTATTGCCTTATTCATTTGATCAACATTTTCTCTTAGCCATTCTTTCTTCTTTACATCATTCGTTTCCTTCTCTAAACAAGAAAATTCACTAACTAAAACTTTTTTTCGAAATAATTCATTATAAAATGTTCTCACTACAAATAAGAGAAGTATTCTATACTTTGTAAAATCAATTTCTGACGGCTGCTCTATTTCTGAAAACAAATTGGTGTCATGGTCATTACAAAAACAATTGAATGCAAAAATTTTATTTATTCCAATTTTTTGTAGCTGGAAAATAGGTGACTTAAACAAATTTATACCAATTTCCCAAAGATGATTGTCTGGAGCAATTGAAGAAAGAATACCATTCTTTTGAAGGATGTGAGAGTTAATTGATCTTTGGTTACATCCAGGGAAAAAGCAAGTATTTATCTCACCTATTGCCTTTTTTCTACACTTAACATTTATTTTAGCTCTTTTTATATCCTGTTTATTCATGTTATTCTTTAATAATTTAACGAAAATGCCAGCAAATTATAGCTCACTAGCTATTTACTACTTTTAGTTTAAAAGCAGTAAACTCATTTAAAATTTGCAACCTACTTCCCAATACAAAACTGCCCAAAAATATTCTCCAGCAAATCTTCCACATCTACCTTGCCCGTAATTTCGCCCAAAGCCCGAAGCGCAGCCCGAACATCCATCGCCAGTAGGTCGCCACTAAGGCCCTCTTCTAGGCCCAGTAAGGCCGCATCTATGGCCTGATAACCTTCTTCCAATGCCTGATAATGCCGTAGGTTGTTTACCGTGGTCCCTTGCTGATGAATTTGCCCCTCAACAACTAAGTTGCGTAAGGCCGAACGCAGCTCGCTCAAGCCTTCTTTTTGCTTGGCCGAAAGCCGAAAATGATCGGCAGCTAAGGTTTGCCCCTCTCCCAATTGATCGCATTTGTTGGCCAAGACTAAGACAGCCAAGCCCTCTCTGCGCAAACGAGCAAGGTCCGCTTCGCATTCTTCTTGGCTCAATTGGCTGGCATCATAGACATAGAGCAAGACCGTAGATTGCGCAATTTTTTCATAGGTTTTTTCTACCCCAATGGCCTCAATTTGATCGCTGGCCTCCCGAATCCCCGCCGTATCAATTAGGCGAAACTGAATCCCGTCTATATTGAGCAGTTCTTCGATGCTGTCGCGAGTGGTGCCCGCTATATCCGACACAATGGCCCGCTCTTCATTCAATAAAGCATTGAGCAAGGTCGATTTTCCCGCATTGGGACGGCCCGCCAAAACGGTGCTTACCCCCTCTTTCAATACATTGCCCAACTGAAAGGAGTCCATCAATTGCTTAATCATGGCCCGAATTTTCAAAAGGAGCTCCTCTAGCTCTTTTCTTTGCGCAAATTCCACATCTTCTTCGCCAAAATCAAGCTCCAACTCTAGCAGGGAGGCAAATTGCAAAAGCTCTTTCCGCAAGCCCTCAATTTGCTGAGAAAAACCGCCTCGCATTTGCTGCAAAGCCATCTGATGCGCCGCTTCCGAATCTGCCGCAATGAGATCGGCCACGGCTTCTGCCTGGGCCAAATCCAATTGCCCATTGAGGAAAGCCCGCAGGGTAAATTCCCCCTCTTTGGCCAAACGCGCGCCCGAACGCAAACACAAACTAAGCAAGCGCTGCTGAATATATGGCGAACCATGACAAGAAAACTCAATGACGTCTTCTCGAGTGTAAGAAGTTGGTCCCTTAAAAACCGAACAAAGTACCTGATCGACCCGCTGCCCCGCCTCATCATAAATGTAGCCCAAATGCAGGCTGTGGCTGTCTTGCTGGCTCAAATCCTTGGCCCGAAACATCCCGTTGGCAATGCTAATGGCCGATTTGCCCGATAAGCGAATGACGGCAATGGCTCCAGCTCCGGCAGGGCTGGCCACGGCCACAATGGTGTCTTGTAAATCTAGGTAGTTGTACATTTTAGCGCCTTTTTTTATGCAAACTCAAAAATACAGGCCTTTGGAGAAAAAGACTATTCTTTTCCCTTTTTTTTGATGTTTTGGGGCCTCCGCTGCGCTCCGCTTGCGGCGCTACGTTTCGGGGCTCGCAGGTCTGCTCGGCCCTGCGGCGCAAAGCGCCTAGGTCTGGCCTTCGGCCACCCCTGCACATCGCTAGGCCGATTTGCGCTAGCCCTGCGGGCTGGAGCGAATGAAAAAGGGCCCGCCCAGCCTTGAGGGCCTCCGCTGCGCTCCGCTTGCGGCGGTTACTCCCTTTGGTCGTCGAACTGCGCCCTAAAGGGCTTGTTGTCGTTTCGGGGCTCGCTGTTCGCTCGGCCCTGCGGCGCAAAGCGCCTTGGTCTGGCCTGACGGCCACCCCTGCACATCGCTAGGCCGATTTGCGCTAGCCCTGCGAGCTGCGGAGGGAGCGACCCGCCCGAAGGGCGGGGCAGCCCCAAATCATCAGTCTAAAACATAACGCCAAACCTCTGGCTGACTCAACTTTATGGCCTTCTTTCCATCGGCATTCCAAAACTTAATTTCTAGGCTATCGGCTCCCTGAACGGGCAAATCCATATACAAGCGCTTTTCTTCTCCCTCTTGTATATGGCGCTGCAGACGAAACATCTGCTCATCAATAAGCTGCCCCTCTTTTTTGAGGCTAACGGTAAACTGCGTCATCCACCAAAACTCCCATTCTTTTGGACCCATAATTTGGGCTAGAATGCTCACTCTAAGGCCCTCTTTTTCGGGCATTTTGGGCAAAGTCAAGGAAATAATTGGCGCAAACTGCTGGTTTTGGTCCAACTGCGCCTGCCAGCTGGTATCGGAATAAACCAGACTAGCCTCCTTGAGCTCCCCCTTCTTTAATTGGCGAACCCCATCCAATAATTTCAGGCGCTCAGGATCCTTATCGTAGCGGAAAAGCGTGGCCCAATAATAGGCCTTTGTCATCTCGCCAGGGCGCAGCAAACCGCCCTTATGCGCCTGATGCGTAAACCAAAGATTGGCATAAAAGCTCAGTAGGACAAAAGCAAAAATGGGCAATTTTAGCCATAACTTTTGTTGGCTAAGCCAATGAACCAATGCCGCCAAAGGCAGGGCTAAAACGGGATAAGCCTGCACCATGGCCCTTTGGCCCAAAGAGCCGCCATACCACCAAATATCCCAAGCAAAAGTGATATAAATAAAGAGCAAACTAAAGACAAACACCGCCGAAAACAAGCTTCTCTGCTGTTTGAAAAAAGGCCCAAACCCCAAAAGCGGCAACAGCATAAAAGGAGAATAGGTCAGCCAGCCACTTTTATAGCTCAAAAAGCCAGCATGCAAATGAGGGCTCAACCAACTAAAGCCCTGATCTTGATAAGAATAAACAATCCATTCTCCTGTTGCATACTTCCAGTACATCAGCTGAAAGCTACCAATAAAAGCCGTAATCAAAACCGCCAAAAGCAACTTCCCAAAATGTTGGGCCACAAACTGCAGGCGTTGTTTCAAGTCCGTCCAGACCCAAGCTTGCAGGCCCCAAGCTAGGGGAATAATACAGGCAATAATTTCGGTAGGGCGAATCAGGGCGGCCCAGCCCACCAAAGCCCCAATAGCCGCTCCTTTTAGGTAGCTAGGCTGTTGATAAAAGCGGACCGTAACATAAAGCAGCAGGCTATAGAGCGTAAAAAGGGTATTATGCGTCATGGCCCCATCTATAGCGGAATAATTGAGGTAATTACTGCCTAAAACCAGCCCTAAAATGCTCCAGTCAGCTATTTTAGGTCGATAGAAAAAGAGCAAAAACTTGCGCAAATAATAAAGGCCCAAAAGCGCCCAAAACAAGCTCCCTAAAGAAATGGCCAATTGATAGGGAAAAGAAAATCCATCGGCGGGATAGGCCGTGCTTTTGGCATATAAATGAGCGAGGCCAAAAGCGGGTAAAAAAGAAATCGCTTGGCCCATAGAATACTTCATCACATAATTGCCAGAAGCCTCATGCACAAAAGCCTGTTGAAAATTGGGGGTGGGGCCATAGTTTTGAAGAATACTATCCTTAAAGCCACAGCCCTTAATATCTTGATAAATCAGGCTAGCGGGCAAATACATATAATAGCCAGAAACATCCCAGGAGATCGTCGCTTCCGTTCCGCCTTTGCTCCATTTTGGGTAGTACAAAAAGTGAGTAAGCAATACAACTAAAACGGCAAGATAAAAAGTTGGACTGAGCTTCATATTAGGGGAACAATGAAGTGAAAAAATAGCCTAGGCGGCTTTGGGCCTAAACAAATGTCTGCAAGAACGCCAATTTATCTATTCTCTCAAAAAAAAAGACCTCTAAGCCGAGGGCTTAGAGGTCTAATCATTTAGCGGGGAGCAATTAGAGCTTCAACTTCAAAGTCAAAGAGTGCGTCCCTTTAAATACCTGAGTATACTCATAGGCATAATCGAAGGCAATTTTCTTAGCAGAGCCCTTACGGAGAGGGATTTCGGCAGTAACACCTGCGGTTAATCCACCAGAAGCTGTGCTAGAAGTTTCTGAGCTATACATATCGCTTTCATAGCGGAAAGCGGTACGTGCCATAAACATCTCTTTAAAGGCATATTCAAAGCCTACACCATATTGGTCGCGAGAGAAAGAGTTGGCGGTAAAATTACCCACTGCCGTTAGGCGGTTAATCTTGCTACCGAGGTAAAAGTCATAAGACATACCAATATGCAGCAAAGAAGGCAATTCATAGCCAGCGCCTCGGCTATTTACGGTAAGTGCTGTTGTATTATTGGGGGCCACACCAACAAAGGCTAGACCATCGCCAGAATAAGACATTTTGGTTCCAAAATTACGGAGAGCCACACCAAATTTGATTTGGCGATCAACACCTGTAACATATTGTACACCAGCGTCAAAACCTACACCAGTAGCAGAAGCATTGGCAATAGATTCTGAAACCACGCGAACACCAAAGCCTACAGAAACCTTCTCGTTTCCGTCTTCATCTTTAAATACATAGCCATAAGAGAGGCCAATATTAAAGAAAGAAGGGCTAAAAGTGGTAATTCCGCCAGGTTGGTCAACAGTAGTCAAAGGAATATCTCCAAAACCAACAGACATTAGTTCTACACCAAAGGCGCCATTATCGCCAATTTTCTGGACCAATCCAGCAGCATTAAGGCTAATGCCCGTACCGGCCATATATTGTGTATGTCCTAATGCCACCTCTGTTTTTCCAGAGATGCGGCAAATTCCGGCAGGATTAAAGCGAAGCGCCTCTACCCCAGTTACGCGAGCAGCCACCAAGCCATTGAGGCCAGCAGAGCGAGCCCAAGGGTTCATGATCAACTCATAGGCACCGGCTTCCCCTTGTCGGTCCGGATTTCCTGCTTTTGCTGTGGGCGAAGCAGCTAGAAAGCTGAGGCAAAAAAGGCCCACAAACAACAAAGAAGTATATTTAGTCATGCTATGAAATCGTTTAAAAGGGTTTTGCCCCCTCCAAGACAGAGGGAGCAAAACGAAAATAAATCACTAGAGTTTTTGAGCATCAAGTGCACGGTTGATGACAAAGCTTTTCACTACTTTTTCACCAACACCCTCTACAACAACATGGATGAGGTATACCCCACTACCTACAGGAACACCAGCTTGGTTCTTGAGGTCCCAGTTGAGAGAAGTACTTACCTGAGTTTCAATATCACCGCTACCAAAAGCACCTACACGAGCGATACCACTACGTACCTCTGCATTGTAATCCTGAGCAACATCATAATGACGAACCAGGCGGCCTTCAATAGAATAGATATTCACTTCGCAGCTAGCTGGCAAGTTCGTAATTTTCACTACGTTTTGCGTTTCTGTCTGCTCATATTCAGAGTAAGCATAATAAGGGTTAGGAACTACCCCAATAAGATCTAGAGCACTTTCGGCCGTGGCTTTATCTTCCTTGGTAGGAGCAAGGCCAGTAAGGTCGAACTCATAGAGCGGATAACCTTGGTTATCGTTAGTTGCTGCATAGATTTCGTAAGGAGTAGAAACACGCAACTTGAAGGTCACCTTAGAAGGAGGCACATGTCCACCTACTTCAGGAGCTCCAGCATTGTTAAGCATGCTTGTACCAGGAGCCATATACATAAATGTACCCCAAACCAATTGGTCTTTCAAAGAACGGTAAGGAGGAGTGAAGATACCCAAGTTTGTGGTTAGGGCAGTCACTACAGAAGCACATTCATCGTAGGCAGTGTTGGTTACATAAATAACGTGCTGTCCACCATTCACTGTTGACATAAAGGTGTTGGCATTACCAAATACGGGGAATCCGTTGGTAGGCGTCACCTGTTGCAAATCGGTGGGGTTAAAGAGCATGTCATTACCTGTAGCAGCACCGGGATAAGTATTGGCATCAAAGAAAGAACCATCATAGAGAGAGTTTTCTCCGAAGTATACATTGAGGCGCTCACCAGTTTCAACATCATAAGCAAAACCGGGGAACCAAGACATACCGGTACCGGCTTCTACTTGGCCATCGATATCACGGCTAGGCTCATTGCGTTTCCATTGTAGTTGACCATAACCACCAGGAATGCTAAGTCCGAGTGATTGTGTATGGTACATACTAGCAGATTCTACAACCACACAGCGGCTCCACTGGCTCTTTTCAGGAGTGAGGACCACATTGACGTTGCGTACATTACGTAGCACTTGGCTGGTATTACCAGCTCTCCATGCTTGGCAGAAGCTCAAGGCATTTGAAGAAAGCACGATTTCTGAAGTAGAGAAATAGTATTCATCAGTACGGAATACACAGTCAGCTAGGCGAACAGGGTGCCAGCCACCGGCCATACCAGAGTAATCTTGATTAGGATCTAGTGCCTGATCATCTTGAGCATTTCCAGTTTTCAAGATATCGTTGATGCCATTGCCATCTTGAACACCTTGGAACCAACCTGCATTAGTTTCATCTTCATAAACGGCAGCAGAACCTACAAATCCGCTTACGCCATTTGTACCAGGAGCGGGAATATCTTCAACGAGAAGAGAGATACCCAAATCGGGGATATACTGCTCATAGTTCACATCTAGAGGCTGGTAAGAAGACCAAACCGCAGAGGGGTCATTGGCATCTTTTAGCAACCAGAAGAGAGAGTCAGACAAAGCGGTAACGCCTGTAGGAGGCTCTGGAGTAACGACAATGCTACCGTCAGCAGCAGTATCATAGCGGAAAGTATAGTTTTGGTCGCTGATGTAGAGTTGGAACTGAGCGGCAGGAACGCGCAAAGGATCTACTACTTTTACATTAACAGGACCTTGACCAGCGGCATAAGTCACACGACCGATACGGCCGTTGTTCAATACATCGGCTTCTGCAGCGGCAGGATCTTTAAAGTCGAGGAAGAGTCCTCCACCGTTTCCTTTACCATCTACGCGAGTAATTTCTGGGCCATCTCCATAAGCAGAGTTGAGGACCAAACCGTTGTACTCAGGATCATTGGGACGAGGTACAGCAGTATAGACGCGGAAGTTACGACGACCTTGTAGATAAGGAAGTGCTTGTCCGGTATTGAGTGTAGGATCATAAGCCTGATACTCATTGTGGGCATAAGCAACTACACAGAAGTAGTAAGACTTATGGTTAACGAGTTTGCTTGATCCCTCTGCAAATTCGTCTGTTGTAATATTAAATAAAGGTATGCTTAACTCCCTCATCGGCGCCATCTACCATAATAGTAGGAATGAAAGCCTGTACATCGGGATCGCTGAATGCATTCCAGTTTACAATTTTGCCGATAGAGTCACGAAGGTCTACCTGACGGATAAGACGAGCTTTTTCAGGATCGTTCAATTCAGTTACAGAGATATTCTCGTTGATTACCTGATATACTTTATAGCCTTGGAAGGTATAAGTAGTATCGGCAGTGTTGCGAAGAATAGCAGGAGACTCAGAGTAATTGAGTTCGTAGTTATTTTGAGCAGGAACATAGCTCAAGTTCAAAATCAACTCATTTTCGAGCTCGACTACATCCATATAAGGTGCATCGGGACCGTCAGTAATTTTGAAACAGTCATCAAAAAGGTTTTGGGCCAAGATATCGGCCTCTACCAATTCGGTCAAAGCAGGACAGGGATAATCTGGAATTTCGGGAACCCAAACTACACCTGAGATCAATTCGTTTACTGCACCAGGTGCCAAAACGAAAGGACCAGAAGTGTGCAAGAAGCGGTAGTCATTACCGGTAATTCCTTCCTCACACATAGACCATACATCTGTTCCCGATTCGTTGGGGAAAGAGTAGAATACGTAAGGGAATTTATCGGCAGTAGGACCGTTGTCTCCTGTTCCACCACGAGAGATGGGGCGACCATCCAACCAAAGACCATCCATCAAACGATAGTACTGTACAGCACTATTCGGGTTACCACGGATAGCGTCATTGGTATTTTCATAGTAAACAAAAGAGGAGAGGCCAAGCTCTGCACCTGTAGAATCTAGAGGACCACGGAAGTAGTCTACCCCTAGGGCAGGAATTTGAGCGGCACCATATCCTACGGCGTCATTACCACAGGTAGCATCATCATCAGCATCGGCATTGTATACATAGCCCATACCAGTAATAGTATCTACACCAATATAGTCATCATTGAAACAGCCCAAATCGGGATCTGACCAAAGCGAGAAGTAAGTATCGTTAAGGCTCAAGTTGTTTCGGTTGAGCAACTTATAGCGATAGAACGTCATGTTGTTAATGGCATCGGTAGTGCGGTAGCCAAAAGCTAGACCGTGTACCTCCATAAACATGGGTTGACCGTTAGTATTGGTGTGAATGTTACCATTATCGTTATAGACCCACCAGTCCATTTGGTCAGCATATACGGGGTTGAAATAATCCTTAGGACAGCCCACTACCTCAATTACGGGGTGGTCACCATCGTAGGGGTTATAGATACCGTCTTCCTTTCCGGGAGGCTCAATAAAGGGAGCAAGTTCTTGGTCAGGAAGGTCGAAACCGTAAATTTCTGCAAAATAGGGGTTACCGCGGCCGGGCCAGCCCAAGATATTTCGGGCGGGGCGGTTCTCGATAGACTCATCGGGTTGGCCAGTAACGGGGTCGGGTTCGAAATAGTCGGCACGGAGGGCGTCAATTTCAGAACCGTATACTTCGAAGAAGCGGTCCCATTTTTCACAATCGGTTTTTTCGATTGTACCCGTATTTACATCTAGGGGGCCAGTCCAGTAATCGTTACCAGTTTGGCGGTAAGTTTGGGCAGCGAGGATAAGGTTCCCCCCATCATCGAAAGCCCCTAGCCAGATACCTCCGGCAAAGAGAGAAGATACTTCTGGTTGGCCAGAAGCAGGGTCTACATTAGGAACGATATAGCGAGCTCGGTCACCGTCCCACCAGAGATCACCTCCGGTGCGGAGGCGAGCGCGGACGTTGTTAATATCTAGATCGCGTTCTGAGCGAGCCTCGATACAAGCAGCACGATAACTGTTGTTATTGGTGCTGTTGGAGCTATTGCTATTACCTCCCACAAAATTCCGGTCTTCGATGGCCCAGAGTGAGCTGGCCGTGAAGAGGAATAGCACGATTGTAGAGAAGTTTTTCAATCTACTCATGTTTGCAATTATTTTAATAAAAATGATTCAGTTTAGACAGAAGACCAAGCTTGAGGTTTGCGCTGCAATTGGGCCGAAGGCCCAAAACGGCCTAGCGATGGTAGGCAGTGGCCGCAGGCCAGACCGAGCAGGCGAAGCCTGCGAAGGGCCGAGCGAATAGCGAGCTGCCGGACGTAGCGCCCGCCGAAGGCGGGAGGCCCCAAAACAGGGCAAACCTCAATATTGGCAAAAACTAAGACTTGGTTTTAGAAGCTAAAGCGTGCACCCAAGAAGATCCGACGAGGACGTGAGATATTGAAGGGGTTACGCATACGAAGATCGTACAACAACTGGTAAGACTGAGCGCGAGAGGCCAATAGTCCTAGACCGGGGCTATCGTCGATAGTCAAGAAGCCGTCTTCTGTGGGGCTACCTGTTACGGGATAGACATTGAGTACGTTCTGCGTGTTGAGCAAGTTTTGTACACGTAGGTAAACATTAGCATAGATAGGATGATCGCTATTTTTACCGATCACGATATCGCGATCGAAGCGAAGATCTATGCGGAAGTTCCAAGGCATACGGGCGCCGTTAATGCTTCCGTCAGTTACAGCATTGGGGAAGCTAGTTCCGATACCACCAGGAGTGAGTTTGCGTGTGTAGGGGGTACCTGAGCTAAAGTTGAATGATAGGTTGGCTCCTGTATTTTCTAGAACATCGAACTTACCGATTTTGGGACCATCATACTTTTTGCCTTCTCCGTAGCGGTAATCGAATAGGAAGAAGAAAGTGTGGCGTTGGTCAAAATCTAGTGGGAAGATATACTTGAGTTCTTCTGCAGCTACAGCCAAAGAAGAGGTGGGGCTAGAGCCGGTACCTTCTGCAAACTGTAGGGTATAGTTGGCCAAGAAACGGAAGTTCTTAACGCGGCGCATATCATACTCTACCTTAAGTGATTTTACAGTAGAGAAGTCATCATTACCAAAAGAAGTATAGGTAATGGGGTAAGCCAAGATATACTGACGAGCCTGGATAAGGTCGCGCTCTTCACGGTAAAGCAAAGAGAATTTCACCTTAGAGTTGTCAGATACTTTTTGCTGGTAACCTACTTCATAGTTGATGGTTTTCTGAGAACGAAGGTTGGGGTTTGACATCAAGTCTTTGTTCTCGCGGAAGTTGAAGTAAGTAAGTGCCGTAGCCAAAGTAGCCTCTGGTGGACGCATGGCCAAGATATCGTAGTTGGCGTAGAAGTTGGCAAAATCACCAATAGGGAAAGAGAATGAAATACGAGGCATCACTACCAAGTTAGGATCATAGTCGCTAAAGGCTTGAGAAGGATCGTATTCCTCACCCTGAGGATCAATCTGCGCTGTGCTAAAGCCACGTAGAGCAGGTACAATTGTGCTTCCTAGCTGAGTAGGGGTAGTCACAGGGTTACCGCTAGCGTCATACCATTGCTCACCATCACGGTAACCAACAACAGAAGCGTCGGGGCTGTTTTCATTTACATAGACGGCAAAGTCGTCGCCAATGTTGGAAGGATGGCTAAAGCCTTGCTGTTGGCCAGCAGTATAGCCAGACTCTAAGTTGGTAAACTCAGATGCCGTGTAGTATCCCGTTACAGAGTAGGGGTCGTTCAATACTTTTGTGTTGGCATCGTAGCTGTCAAAGCGTACACCAATACGGAAGATGATGTCATTGTACTTGAACTTATCCTGAATGTATCCCGCTACATAAATAGGAGCAAAAGGAGCTACAGGACGAGTCTTGCGACCATTGGCATCTACAGCATTAAAGAAGTCATCAAAGGTCGTGTTGGTCCCCAAAGCATTACCCAAGTAGTCATAACCATAGTAGCTCACTAGCTGCTGAGCACCCAAAATTAGGGTAGTCGGCTCAAACCAAGCAAGGTCCATATCGTTAGGATCCATTTCATGAACGTTTACCCAATCTTCAGGATTTTTGCCCATGAAGTTACGTAGGTTCTCTCCAAATGCACTCATAGAGACTTGCTCGTCATTCTCATCCGTACGGATCAGTGAGTTGTTCTGGATGTAGTAACGCTGTGTAACAGGATCAAAGAATTCTACAGGATTGCCATTGGCATCCAATACAGGGCTGTTGGCATCGGCTGCATTAGAGATGTGAGAGTTGGCCGACTGATCCGCCAAGGTCCACAAGCTAAATGGAGACATGCTGTAAGAACGGAATACCCGCTGCTCATATACCCCACCCGCTTGGATAGAGTGACGAACTTTACCGCCATTGGTCACCAAGTCAAAGTTGGTCTTGATGTTTCCACATACCTGGCTAGATTGGCTTTTTTCAATACCACTTCCAATTATAGAACCACGAACAAGACCTGCTCCTGTATAATAAGCATTATTGAAAAGACCAAATACAGTAGAATTAGAAGAAGTGAAACGTCCGTTGATCACTTGCATCTGCTCCATATCTGTAATTGCATCAAAATCTACCACTCGGTTGTAACGAGACAAACCATCATTATAACCAAACTGACCTGCATCAGAATAACCATCAAAGGTTACTTGGTTAAAGGCATGTCCCTGTACTTCCTCTGTTCCCAAAGTGTCGCCAGCAGAGTTGATGATGTAGTTCGTATCTACTACACCAACTACAGGCGTAAGGCTACGACGAATCTGCCCCACATAGCCATACTCCCAAGCACGATCCTCAAAACGTGAATCTTCTATAGAGTTGTTGCTCTGCGTATAATCGGCCTGTACCTCATAGCTGAAGTTCTGGAAAACAGGCTCTACTGTAGTAGAATCTGCATCCGCTCCTGCTTTATAAATTGTGCTAGAAATCGTATGACGGAAACGACCGTACACACGGAAAACACTGCTCTTGTAATAAGGATTAAAGTCCGAGTTCATCAAGCGGTTCACCGTTGAAGGAGAATACCCCCAGTTAAATGAACCCTGACCACCAGCTACAAAGTAAAAGTCTTCGCTAGGCTTGTAGTCTACCTTTGCAGTCAATAAACCTACAGAGTTACGGCCATTCGGACGTACATCTACCTCTACCAAATCATCTTCAGTAATGGTCTCGGCATTAGGTACAATACCGCCGTTTACATTCAACAAAGGATCATTCAAAATGCTGCTGAGCTTCTCATCCGTCAAACGGAAAGATCCCAAAGCAGAAGGACGTGAGTCCAAGTTGGTCGCATAACGACCCGCCATACGATAACCCAAAATCGCTTTGCGCTGAGGCTTACCGTCTTTTTTCAAGGTATCTCCGCTAGGGCTCAATTTAACCTCCGTCATCAAAGGTCCACCCAAGCTAAAGTCAATAGTCGTAGCACCAAATGCATCCAAAAACTGCGAGGTCTCTACCTGGATTCCTCCAGACATCTGCGCAGATGGACCCTTGGTAATAATGTTGGTGATCGCTCCAGTCGCATCACCAAACTCGGCAGGTACACCAGAGGTAATTACCTGCACCTGGTCAATCTCTGTCTCCGGAATAGATGCACCGCCAATTACACGTACACCATCCACATAAACATCGTTTCCAGAACTACGCCCACCATTCGAGTTGAGCTCCTCGCCCTCATCTTTCTGGTTGACCCCAGCCGTAGTGGCCGCAATACTAGAAATGTTACGTGTGGCCAGTTTTTCAATATCCTCAGATCCCAAGGTCTGTCCACCGGTGGTGTTATCCGTCTCAATCAAAGGAATCCGATATCCTCGAACCACTACGGTCTCCTCGGCAAGCGAATCTAATCCCGCAATCAAATCATCTTCCTGATAATCTACGTTTAGTTCCACCGTTTGACCAATTTTAACAATTACGCCCTCGGTTTTTAGCGTCGGATAACCCACATAGGTCACCACTAGGTCATAGGTTCCTGCCTCAATTTGGGCAAAATTGTAAAGGCCGTCGAAGTTGGTGGATGTTCCCCGAATCAATGCGTCTTCTTTATACAAAGCCACATTCGCAAACGCTAGGGGTTCCCCGTTCTCGTCCTTTACTTTACCCTGCAGGTCCCCCGTGGTCTGGCCAAAAGCCACCACCGAGCCCACTGACAGGAGCAAGAGTAAAAGCATGTAACGAATCATAAGCACATAAACTTTAAAAGTGTTTGTAATGAATGTCTAAAAAAATTTTCGGCTGAAGCCCTAAGGCTTGCATGCCAAAGTTAATAAATTATTTCCCTTGTTAAGAAAGAGTTACAATTTTCCAGTCTTTTAAGCGGCCCTTCTTTCAAAAATATCAGCTTTTTTTACTGCTATTTTGCTTTTGGGGCCTCCCGCCTGCGGCGGGCGCTACGTTGCGCAGCTCGCAAGTCTGCTCGGCCCTGCGGCCTAACGGCCTGGGTCTGCGGCTTCGCCGCACTGCTCCACATCGCTAGGCCAAGGGGGCTGCGCCCCCTTTCTGGACCAAAATCGGCGCAGTCCTTGCTCTAAATAGCAGTTTTGCCTACGCCCTATATTCTAGCCGCTTTTGATAAGATGCGCCCTAAGAGCAATTTGGCTAGTCGCTCCTTAGATTCTTTTGTCCATCCCGCTACATGCGGACTCAAAACAACCTGAGGCATTTCTACCAACCGACCATATAATACTCGCTCTTCTGCTGTATATAAAGCCGTTTTCTCTTGCTCAAATACATCTAAGGCCGCCGCCGAAATAATTCCCGACTCTAAGGCCCCCACTAATGCCGCTATCGGGATAATCTTCCCTCTAGAGCTATTGAGCAAAACTAATGGCCGCCCTGCCCGCAGCTTGGCTAGCCGCTGCCAAAACGCCCCGTCCATCCAACCTAAGGTCTCGGCCGTTGCCGGCAAATGTAAACTCAATATGTCTACCTCCGCCAACAACTTCTCTAATTCCGTCTCCCCAGGATAATCCCTCTGGTATTTGTCATAAACCATGCACTCTAGCTCAAAACCAGCCAAACGCCGCCAAAGCGCCCGACCCGTATAGCCAAAGCCCAAAATACCCAACTTCTTCCCTTTTAGCTCCCATCCTCTGGCCGCCTCTCGGTCCCAAGCCATGCTCCGCACTTGCTGGTCCCCCAACCGAAGCCGATGAGCCAACATTAACAACATGCCCAGAATGTGCTCCGCTACCGCATCGCAATTGCCATCTGGCGCTCTATGGACCAAGATGCCCCGCTTTTCAGCCTCCTCCAAATCAATGATCTCTAATCCAGAACCCAAACGAGCTATAAATTCTAACTGGGGACCCGCTGCCAAAAAAGCCGCATCCGCTATGATTTTACTGTTGATGACCAAACCCGCATAAGGCGCCAACATCTGACGTACCTCCGCCAAACTGGCCTTGGGCCGATAATCACAAGCATATCCCGCCGCCTCCAAACCCGATATCAATAAAGGATCTACGGCATCCGTGATAAGTACTTTCTTTTGCATACTGAGCATTTTGGCGCCCAAGATACAGCCTTTTCCGCTTTTTGCTAAAAGTTGTTTGGAAAAGGTCCAAATAGGCACAAAGAATTATAGCCTGTTTATCCTCAGTAGATAAAAGGCATAAAAAAGCAGCAAGGCAGCTCTCTAGCTACGATGCTCGTCCACAATGTTCGTCAAGGAAATAAAATCTTCAAGGCTCAGCTGTTCGGGCCGCTGCTGAAAAAACGCATCCCCAAATAAGACCTCTTTCGGTAAAAAGAGCTTCATGGTATTGCGCAACATTTTGCGGCGCTGGCCAAAACTAGCACGGACTAAGGTTCGGAAAAGTCGCGTGTTACATCCTAAATCTAAGTAATTTTCTCGTCTTTTCAAAGCTATTACGCCCGAAAATACTTTTGGGGGTGGGTTAAAACTACCCGGCTTGACCGTAAACAGATAGTCTACCTCATAAAAGGCTTGCACCACTACCGATAAAGCCCCATATATTTTAGAGCCCGGCTTGGCCGCCGCTCTTTCGGCCAACTCCCGCTGAAACATCCCCACTACTTCCGGAACTAAGGCTACATTATCTACGGCCTTAATCAAGATCTGTGAAGAAATATTATAGGGAAAGTTGCCAATCAAACGAAAGGGCCGCCCATCAAATACAGTCTGAAAGTCTAATTTTAAAAAGTCTTCTCCAAAAACGGGCAACTGAGGATAATGCTGGGCCAAATAACTGACCATGTCCTTATCCGCCTCTACCGCTTTTAAATCCCAGTCTTCTTGCAAAAGATATTGCGTGAGCATGCCCATGCCCGGCCCTACTTCTAATACCTCTTTGGGCCCCTCTTCTATCAAACTCTTGGCGATCCGCTCCGCAATAGGCCCCTCCTTCAAAAAGTGCTGGCCAAATGATTTTTTTGCTTTCAACTGTTTTCCTGTATTTGTGAAGCCCAAAATTACGCTTTTATCTCGGATACACCAAATTAGAACACTAGACCGAACTTTTGCCCTTTTTGATTTTGTTACATTATTTCTATTTTTAACAATTTACTAACAATTAGAGGCCAAAATCCCTGTTTCTGCAGCCTAAAGGCCGCAGCCAATTTGCTTGGGTCATTATTTTTCTCGCCGCAGCGGCTTAAAAGCCCCTGCTTCAATTAAGAAAGGAGCTATTTGATTTTTCAGGTCCTGCGGCTTTTAAGCTGCAGGCCAGAGGGCGGCTAAATCTTAACTAATCTGTTCCGAAATTGGCTGCGGGTTTTAACCCGCAGGTCTATATATCCATCCTACAGGCCCGAAGGGCCGCAGGCCTAGCGATGTGCAGCAGTGGCCGTCAGGCCAGACCAAGGCGGCAAAGCCGCCGCAGGGCCGAGCGAACAGCGAGCTGCGAAACGTAGCGCCGACGAGCAAAGCGAGGCGGAGGCCCCAAAAAAAGACCCCTTCCAAAAAGGAAGAGGTCTAGCAGGGAGCTTTACATAATTCTACAATCAGAAGAGACTATATATAGTATGTTCCCCTATGCGGCTGGCTATTTTTTGAAAAACGCCTTGACTTGCTCGGCCACATAAGCCAGTTGGTCGGTCTCTAGCTCCGAGTGCATGGGCAGCGAAATAACCTGCTGGCAAAGCATTTCGGTATTGGGCAGCTCGGCTTTGGCCTTGCGAGCAAAGCCCTCAAAAGCGGCTTGTTCGTGCAAAGGCAGGGGGTAATAAATCATGCAGGGCACCTCAGCCGCCTGCAAATGCGCTTGCAAAGCATCTCGCTGATCGGCGGGGACCAAAAGGGTGTACTGATGAAAAACATGGCTGCTATAAGGCGCGCGATAAGGCGTTTGGACCTCCTCTAGCTCGGCAAAGGCCGCATCATAGTAGTCCGCAGCTTTTTGGCGAGCGGCCGAAAACTCATCTAGGGCCTTGAGTTTTACATGCAAAAGGGCCGCTTGAATCCCATCTAGGCGAGAGTTCACCCCTACCCGATCGTGATAATAGCGGCGATTTTGGCCGTGGTTGGCAATCATGCGAATTTTATCGGCTAGGGCCTCATCATTGGTAAAAATGGCGCCGCCATCGCCATAAGCGCCCAAGTTTTTGGAGGGATAAAAAGAGGTGCAGCCAATATGGCCCAGCAAACCCGTCTTTTTCTGCTCGCCATTGGGGAAGCTATAATCGGCCCCAATCGCCTGCGCATTATCCTCTACAATATAGAGTTGGTGTTTTTCGGCCAGCTCAATAATGGGCTGCATATCGCAACTTTGGCCAAAGAGATGCACGGGCACAATCGCCTTAGTTTGGGGCGTAATAGCCGCCTCAACATCTTCTGCACGCAGGTTAAAGGTTTGAGGATCAACATCTACCATCACAATGCTCAAACGCAGCAGAGCCGCCACTTCAGCCGTGGCCACATAGGTAAAAGAAGGCACAATCACCTCATCGCCAGGGGCCAAATCTAGGGCCATTAGGGCAATTTGCAAGGCATCGGTTCCATTGGCACAGGGAATCACGGCCTTGGCCCCTAGGTATTCCTCCAAAGCAGCCTGAAAGCCCTTTACAGCGGGACCGTTAATGTAGGCCGAGCTATCCAACACCTCATGAATAGCAGCATCAATTTCTGTTTTAAAGCGGCGGTATTGGCTCTGCAAATCCACCATTTGAATCTTCTTCATCTTAAAATAATCTGTTTAACGATAATCAAGCAGGGCCAAATCGGGCCGACTCAATTTCAGGTAATAGCTATGTTTTTCGCTCCGCTCTTCTCCCGAAGAACGAAACCGCCGGTAGGCCCGGACCTCTATTTCAAAACAATCTGTTTTAGTTTTAATTTTTGGCGGCATACGGTAAGTAAAGCCCAAAAAATGAACCCCATCCAAGAGCTCTTCCTGCTCTCGAATACAAGCCCGAATCCGATCTCTTAGGCGCAGGCTATAAAAATCGAGTTTATATTCGGGATATAAATCGGCTACTTCTGCCCTTGGGCTCTTAAAAAATTCATTGACACAGCGTTGGTTAGAAAACAAGCGGCAAAAATAAGGGTAGCCCCAATAGACAAAATCCTCATCTTCATAGGCCAACAAACAAATGCCCACCAAAGCTTTTCGAGGCGGATTATTTAAGCGGGCCTGCACAAAAAGCCGAGCGGGCCGTTCTTGGGCCGCCTGCAAATCTTTTCCTTTTTCTAAGCGGCTCCATTTAAAGCGCTTTTTCCAGAATTTCCACATGGCTTATTTTTTTTGGGGCTGCCCACTCGCTTCGCTCGGGTCGGGCTGTTTCAGGGCTCGCAGGTCTGCTCGGCCCTTCGCTTTTTTCGCTTTGCTCAAAAAGCTCGGTCTGGCCTTCGGCCCCCCTTGTCCATCCCTCAGCCAGATTTAATCGCGCTGCTTTGACCATAGTTTGCTATGAATTTTCTGCTAGGCCAGCTATTTTTTGAGGGCATAGCCTTCGCTATGGTCGAGAAAAATAGGACCGACTAGCGGGAAATTGCTGCAAACTATAAAAGTGAGTGCGTTTAAATTTGGCTATAGCCTGCGGCCCCTTTGGGGCCTGTCCGCTGCAAAGGGACCAATTATATGGGCAAGATACAACCGTGGGCAAGAGAATCCAAAGAATAATTCTCCCTTTTTATCGGCCTTGGAGTTGGAATTTTGGCCAAAATCAAAACTTTTTGTTGGTTTTATTTTCCTTTTTGAAACAATTTGTTTTAAATTTGCTTTTGTAAGGCAGGAAACGCCTACAAATTGTCTCTACCAACAAAACAAGCGCTATATGTCTCAGTCTAAATTACCACAGCTCCCCGCCCCCATTCGTCAACGTATTCAATTCGGTTGGAAAAAAACCCAAGATTACAGCCGCAACGGCTGGGTTCGTTTGGGTTTTATGGGCCTACTTATTTTTCTGCTTTCGCAAAGAGAGTTTAGTTTTCATTTTTCTATGGGCGAGCAATCGGCCCAATCGAGCCAGACCATGAACAGCAGTTTGGCGCCCACGGCCATTTTGGCCAGCCAGAAAGAGGCCCCTCAGGCAGAGGCGGTGCCTGTCTCGGCCAAAACGCCTGCTTTAGATAAGCCTTGGTGGGAGCAAATTCGAGAAAAGAGCAAGGACATTAAGCAAAACCTCAATTTGGCCAATGCGGCCACAGCTGTAGGAGCTGCCCTCACGGCCGAGGAGCAAAAAAAGGCGGCCCAATATTCTAATCTGGGTTTTGTGCTTAACCCCACCTATGCCAAGCGGCACGGCATTCCCCAAAAAATTGTCAATGCCAAGCTAGCCGTTTGCAAAGACTACATCAACCAATATCTGAAAACGGCCCAAGAAGAGGCCGAGCTCTTTAATATTCCCGTTAGTATTACCTTGGCTCAAGGCCTACTCGAAAGCAATGCGGGCCACAGCCGCTTGGCCAAAAATGACAATAATCATTTTGGCATCAAATGCCGCGCAAAATGTATTGGCTGCCGCTGCGCCAATTATACCGATGATAGTAAATATGATATGTTCCGCATTTTTGAAACGCCCTGGCGCAGTTTCCGAGAGCATAGCAAACTCCTCTCTGGCCGCCGCTATAAGGCCCTCACGAAACTCGACCGTAGCAATTATAAAGATTGGGCGCATGGCCTCAAAAAAGCAGGCTATGCCACCGACCCCAAATATGCCGAAAAGCTCATTGGTATTATTGAGTTTTTTGGACTCGATGCCTACGATAAATAATCGCCTATTCTTTCTTTCCCATTTTCTTTAGATCGCTAAATACTTCTGCTTATGTTTAAAATGGTCCAAAAGTACTTGGAGCGCATTGCCGTGCCCTACCAAATCCGAGAAAACAAACAGGTTTTTGATTTTGAAGTAGATGCCCCAGAAGGCCATTGGGCCTGTATGCTGCTTCTTTGTGGCCGCTCGGGCATCGCCTTTTATTCGGTCCTCCCCTTTAAGGTGCCAGAAGAAAACCGCTCCGAGCTCGCCCTCTACCTTATGCAAATCAATAATGAACGCATCTTTGGCAACTTCGAGCTCGACCAACAAACCGGAGAGGTCCGCTTCAAAACTTATATCGATACCGAGGCCCAACAACTTTCCGAACGCATGCTAGACCGCTGCCTGCTGATCAACGTCTCTTGTATGCAAAAATTTCTTCCCCGTATTAAAAGCAAGGTTAAACAATATAGCGCCCAAGCCGCCTAAACAAAATGGCTGAGCATCCAAAAGCCCACTAAGGTTATCTTAGTGGGCTTTTTTTTGCCCCAAAGCAAAAAAATAACTCCCATTCCAGAAGCGGAAAACCTAGGCCAACTCCTACATTTTCAAAAGGATTTTTACCTTTGTTTTAGTTAGCACAACTAAACAATTACGATTATGAGCACTTTGCTAAAATTTGATAAAAAACGACTGTCTAAAAAGCGTTTGCTGGCCCTATATGAAGGTTTGCTCCGCCCCCGAATGATTGAAGAGAAAATGCTGGTCCTCCTCCGCCAAGGCCGAATCAGTAAATGGTTCTCTGGAATTGGACAAGAGGCCATTGCCGTGGGCATCACCAATGCCCTAAAAGAAGATGAGTTTATCTTCACGATGCACCGAAACCTAGGCGTTTTCACTAGCCGAAATGTTCCGCTAGAACGCCTTTTTGCCCAATGGCAGGGCAAAAACCTAGGCTTTACCCAAGGCCGCGACCGCTCTTTTCACTTTGGTAGCCCCGAACACCATATTGTGGGCATGATTTCTCACCTTGGCCCCCAATTGGCCCTAGCTGGCGGCGTCGGCCTGGCCCATAAATTAGAGGAAGAGCAAAAAATTGCCGTGGCCTTTACCGGAGAAGGTGGCACGAGCGAAGGCGATTTCCATGAAGCCCTCAATGTGGCCGCAGTCTGGAAATTACCCGTCCTTTTTGTGATCGAAAATAATGGCTACGGCCTCTCTACCCCCACTAGCGAACAATACGCCTGCAAACATCTAGTCGATCGGGCCAAAGGCTACGGCATGGAAGGCCACCGCATCGATGGCAATAATATTTTAGAGGTCTACCAAAAAGTAGACAAACTGGCCAAATCCATGCGCAAAAATCCTCGGCCCATTCTACTCGAATGCGATACCTTCAGAATGCGTGGACATGAGGAGGCTTCCGGAACCAAATATGTCCCTCAAGAACTAATGGACCACTGGGCCCAAAAAGATCCGCTCCATAATTATGAGGCCTTTTTGCTAGAAGAAAAGCTCTTGACGGAGGAGGATATTAAGGCGCTCCGCAAGCAAATTAAAACAGAAATTGAGCAGGGCCTAAAGGTCGCTTATGCCGAACCCGCCGTCCAAGCCAATACGCAAAAGGAGTTGGACGATCTTTTTGCGCCTAATCCCTACGCCCCTCAGTTGCCGCCCCCAAATGGCCCAAAAACCGAAAAGCGCTTCGTCGATGCCATCTCTGATGGACTTCGCCAAGCTATGGAAAAACACCCCAAATTGGTCCTCATGGGCCAAGATATTGCCGATTATGGCGGGGTATTCAAAATTACAGAGGGCTTTGTCGAGCAGTTTGGCAAAGAACGGGTCCGAAATACCCCCCTCTGCGAAAGTGCTATCGTCGGCGCAGGCATCGGCCTCTCTATTAAGGGCCATAAGGCCATGATGGAAATGCAATTTGCCGATTTTTCTACCTGCGGCTTCAACCAAATTGTAAATAATGCCGCCAAATTACATTGGCGCTGGGGCCAAAATGTCGACCTAGTGGTCCGTATGCCCACGGGCGCAGGCACGGGCGCCGGTCCCTACCACTCGCAAAGTAATGAGGCTTGGTATACGCATACTCCCGGCCTCAAGGTGCTCTACCCCTCCAATCCCTACGATGCCAAAGGCCTGCTGTTGGCCGCTTTTGAGGACCCCAATCCCGTTATTTTCTTCGAGCATAAGGCACTTTACCGCTCTAGAGAGGTAGTCCAAGAAATCCCCGACGATTACTATAGCCTAGAAATTGGCAAGGCTAAGCTCATCCGTGAAGGCCAAGCCGCCAGTATTATTACTTATGGCATGGGCGTTCACTGGGCCAAACGCTATGTAGAAGCCCAAAATCTAGATGTCGAAATCCTCGATCTGCGCAGCCTGCTGCCCCTCGATTATGAAGCTATCGCCGCTACGGTCCAAAAGACTAACCGCGTCCTTATTCTCCAAGAAGATTGCCTCTTCGGCGGAATCGCTGGCGAGCTCTCGGCCCATATTTCCGAACATCTTTTTGAGCATCTCGATGCCCCCGTCCTCCGTTTGGCCAGCCTAGATACACCTGTTCCTTTTGCCGCCGACCTAGAACGAAATTTCTTGCCCGAAAGCCGTTTGGCCCAAACCTTAGACCGCCTTCTAAGTTATTAGGATGATGTTTTTTTGGGGCTGCCCACTCGCTTCGCTCGGGTCGGGCTCTGTCGTGGCTCGCAGGTCTGCTCGGCCCTGCAGGCAGGCTCCGCCTGCCTTGGGTCTGCGGCTTCGCCGCACCACTTTCCATCCCTCAGCCGAAACGCTACGCTAAAAGTGGTATCGCTTCGCGATCCTTTATAAAGCAGGGCTAAGGCCCTGCTATATCTACTTTTTGGGCCGCTTCAAAACTTCCCTCCTTTGATAAACAGCTATGCCTTATGCAGATAGATTTTAACAACACTAAAATCGCTTTCGAGCGGTATTCCAATCGGCGACTACAAAAAATGCGCTGGTTGTTTCGCGGAATGAGCCAAGATTGGCTCGTGGGTTTAGGGAGCCGCTTTGGCCTCAAGGCCCTCAATTGGGGTTTGCCCGTAGAGGGGCTCATCCATAGCACTATTTTCGACCTCTTTTGCGGGGGGCGCAACCTGCCCGAAACCCTCAAGGCGGTCCGAGAACTCAAGGTCTATGGCGTAGAAACGGTCCTCGATTATGGGGCCGAGGCCAAAGATACAGAAGCCGACTTTGATAAAACCCTCGACGAGTTTCTAAAAACACTTGCCTTTGCCGAAGAGCAAGAAAGCCTAGAAATTATTAGCGCTAAAGTAACGGGGTTGGCCCAACACGCCCTACTCGAAAAAATTACTGCTGCAGATATTCTTTCTGAGGCAGAACTAGCCGCTTGGGATCGGGCCAAAGAACGCTTGCGGGTCCTTTGCCAAACGGCCCTAGAGAAAAAAATGGCCCTCTTCATTGATGCAGAAGAAAGCTGGATCCAAGGCGCTATCGACCAGCTGACCGATGAAATGATGGCCGAATTTAATACAGAACGAGTGGTGGTTTATAATACCTTCCAGCTCTACCGACACGACCGCCTGCAGTTTCTTAAAGATTCTTATGAAAAGGCTCTAGAGGGCGGCTATTTGTTGGGGGCCAAAATGGTCCGTGGTGCTTATATGGAAAAAGAACGAGAACGCGCCCAAAAAATGGGCTACCCCTCTCCTATCCAACCCAATAAGGAAGCTACCGACCGAGATTATAATCTGGCCGTTCTTTTTTGTGTAGAACATTATGAACGCATTGCTTCTTGTGTGGCTACGCATAATCAGTTTAGTACGGCCTATCAGGTGGAATTGATGGAGCAAGAAGAATTGCCCAAACGCCACCCCCACCTCAGCTTTTGCCAGCTCTATGGCATGAGTGACCAACTGACCTTCAATTTGGCCAAAGCGGGTTATCGGGTGTCTAAGTATATGCCTTTTGGTCCCATTAAAGATGTGATTCCCTACTTGATTCGCCGCGCCCAAGAAAACTCTTCGGTCAATGGCGAAATGAGCCGAGAGCTACAGCTGATTGAACAGGAATTAAAACGCCGAAAAACAGAAGGCTACTAGCCTAAATGAAAAAGAGGGAGCGCTTTGCGCTCCCTCTTTTTTTG
Organism: Saprospira grandis; assembly: GCF_027594745.1. Classification (NCBI taxonomy): domain Bacteria; kingdom Pseudomonadati; phylum Bacteroidota; class Saprospiria; order Saprospirales; family Saprospiraceae; genus Saprospira; species Saprospira grandis. The sequence continues at coordinate 1,888,403 of NZ_CP110854.1, forward strand.
GCCCAAATGGCCCATATTTAGCGGTTCTACAGGGCCGAAGGCCCGCAGGCTGAGGGATGGAAAGTGGTGCGGCGAAGCCGCAGACCCAGCCAGCTTGCTGGCGCAGGGCCGAGCAGACTTGCGAGCCACGACAGAGCCCGACCCGACCAAAGGGAGGGGCAGCCCCAAAACATCATCCTAAACCTGTCCGTACTTCCGTTTTAATTCAAAACTTTGGCCCAAATAAAGCTCCCGCACTTTGGGGTCATTGGCCAATTCATGCGCGCCGCCCTCCTTAAAAATATTGCCATCCACCATGATATAGGCTCGGTCAATAATCGAGAGGGTTTCGCCCACATTGTGGTCCGTAATCAAAATGCCAATATTCTTTTGTTTGAGCCGCCAAACGATGGTCTGAATGTCCTCCACCGCAATAGGGTCGATGCCCGCAAAAGGCTCATCTAACAAGATAAATTTGGGATTAACGGCTAGGGCGCGGGCAATTTCCGTACGGCGGCGCTCTCCCCCTGAAAGGGTATCTCCGTTGCTTTTGCGGACCTTATGCAAAGAGAATTCATCCAGTAATTCTTCCAGTTTATGGGCCTGTTCTTTTTTTGTCAATTTGGTCATTTCTAGGACCGCCTTGATATTATCCTCCACCGTCAATTTGCGAAAAATAGAGGCTTCTTGAGGCAGGTAGCCCACGCCTTTGCGGGCCCGTTTATACATCGGGAGATCCGTAATTTCTTCCTCATCTAGATAGACCTTTCCGCTTTTGGGCTGCACAAAGCCCACCGTCATATAAAAAGTAGTGGTTTTGCCGGCCCCATTTGGGCCCAAAAGGCCTACAATATCGCCCTGAGAGACTTCTAAAGACACCCCTTTGACCACCATGCGGTTGCCATATTGCTTAATTAGGTTTTCGGCTCTTAACTTCATAATAGATCTTAGAGATTAGTCATCAGGAGAAGGTCAATATCCATATACTTGATATTAAAACGCTCGCTCATATATTGGTTGGTCAGGCTGCCTTTATACATATAAACGCCATTTCGGAAGCCCGCATCGCTGCGCAAAAGGGCCTCAATGCCCATAGTGCTACCTGCTTCAGCAAATAAAGGGACCAAAATATTGCTAATGGCCGCCGAGCTAGTTCGTGGATAACGAGAAACGATATTGGGCACACAATAATGCAGCACCTCATGCTTAATAAAGGTGGGTTGCTCATGCGTACTGAGGCGAGAGGTGGCAAAACAGCCGCCTTGATCAATACTCACATCAATAATTACGGAGCCGGGCTTCATTTGCTCCACCGTATCTTCGCCCACAATGCAGGGCGTACGGCCCGTTTCCGAGTGGATAGCTCCAAGGACCACATCAGCGGAACGGATTTCGGCATACATTTCTGGCGAGCTAAAGGTGCCCGTATATAAACGATGGCCCAAATTACTTTGGAGGCGCATCAATTTGCGGATATTATTGTCAAATAGGCGGACCTCGGCCCCATAGCCCAGGGCCACTCTTGTAGCCACTTCAGCCACTACGCCAGCGCCCAAAATAACCACCTTGGCCGGAGGAACCCCGGCAATTCCGCCCAACAAAACGCCTCGGCCATCTTCATTATGAGAAAGCAAATCGGCGGCAGTTTGCATAGCAGAAACCCCGGCAATTTCCGACATCATGCGCACAAAAGGAAAGCTTCCCGAGCTGTCCTTCATGTACTCCATGGCCATAGCGGTAATGCGTTTTTGCTTGAGGCGATAGATATATTCTTCGGTCAAGGCAGGCAAATGAATAGGCGAAATAATAATCTGCCCAGGATGGCCCAGGTCAATCTCCTCCAAAGAGGGGGGGGCGACCTTAAGAATCACTTGCGACTTAAAGAGCTGCTCTCTATCGGCCAAAATTTCGGCCCCAGCTTCAGAGTAATCATAATCGGAGAAATTAGACTTTTCTCCGGCCCCAGTTTCTAGGCGAATACGGTGGCCCATTTGGACCAAAGTCCGCACAGCCGAGGGCGTCAAAGCAATCCGATTTTCAGAAAACTTCAGTTCCTTGGGAATCCCTATGGTCACTTTTCCTTGGGGATGTTCTACGGCTAGGCGCTCGGCCAAGGGCGTAAGAATATGCTCACTCAACTCCTTGGGGATGCTAATTTTGGATTTTTGCATGCTGCTATTGTTTCCTTGAACAAGTTTTGGGTCTTGTCTCAAAATACGCACTTTTTAGCAAAGGCCCTTTTTTTTTCCTTTTTTTCACAATTTGGGGCTGCCCCTTCCGCCGGGTTAAAACCCAGCGCAAAGCGGTATCGCTTTGCGAAGCGATACAAAATGAGGGTTAAAACCCTCATAAGTTATCGGGCGGGTCGGGCCATTGCGCAGCTCGCAGGTCTGCTCGGCCCTGCAGCGCTTTCAGCGCTTTGGTCTGCCGCCTTTGGCGGCCCTGCTACAGCCCCTCAGCCTGCGGCGGCTCCGCCGCCTGTCCACCGCAATGGACCAACTAGGGCTGTTCGTCGGGGGAAATTTGGCCTCTTGGCCCCAATTCGATCAGTTCCAAATCGCTTAATTGGCCCGCTTCAATCTTGAAGCGCATCAGGGTTTTTTCTTTATGCCAGCCGTGGCGGCCTGCTGCTCCTGGATTAAGATGTAATAAATTGAGTTGGCGGTCGGGCATGGCCTTGACGATATGCGAGTGGCCCGTAATAAATAAATCGGCTTGGCTGGCTTGCAGGGCGGCTTTTACGCCCTTGGAATAGCGGCCAGGGTAGCCCCCAATATGAATCATGTAGACCCGCAAGCCTTCTATCTCAAAATCTTGGACCAAAGGATAGCGGCGGCGCAAAGCGGCGCCATCAATATTGCCATAAACGGCCCGAAAGGGCTTAAATTCTTCTAGGGCATCGGCCAAATCGCTATGGCCAATATCGCCAGCATGCCAGATCTCGTCGCAGTCGGCAAAGTAATCAAAGACAGCGGGTTCTAGATGCGAATGCGTATCGGAAATTAGGCCTATGCGTTTCATGCTTTTGTGTTAAAGATGGTCAAAAGCTAAAGCTAGGAGAAAAATAGCGGATTTTCAGCCCTATTGGTCCAAATTGATGGAGTGGGCGCAAAGCGGCCAAAATAATCATCGCCAAGCGATAGCGCCTGGCCTTGGGGCGCTCCCCAAGGCATCGGCTGAGGGATGGGCAGCAGTGGCCGAAGGCCAGACCCAGCTGGCGAAGCCAGCGCAGGGCCGAGCGATCAGCGAGCTGCGAGACAGCCCGCCCCGCCTGCAAGGCGGGGCAGCCCCAAAAAAATAAACCAAAAAAGAAAATGCTTGTTGAGAAAAAGAAAAAATGGATCAAATCAGCATAGATCGGATTATTGAAATGGCTTGGGAAGATCGCACGCCCTTTGAGGCCATTGAATTTCAGTTTGGATTGACAGAAAAGGAAGTCATTGCCTTGATGCGGAAAGAGATGAAAGCCAGTAGTTTTCGGCGTTGGCGCAAGCGGGTGCAGGGGCGCAAAAGCAAGCATCAGAAATTGGCGCCAGCGGGTATGCAGCGCTTTAAATGTAGCCGACAAAAGAGTATTTCCTTTAATCGGAAGAGTTAAAACCAGTTTCGGCGGCGCATAAAATAGATCAAAAAGGCGGTAATAATCAGCATCAGGCCAAGTAAGGCGGGATAGCCCCAAGGCCATTTGGTTTCGGGCATATGGTCGAAATTCATCCCATAAATGCCGGCTAAAAAAGTGAGTGGAATAAAGAGGGCCGAGATGATGGTCAGGGTTTTCATGATCTGATTCATGTCATTGCTCAGCTGTGCGTTATGTAAATCCATCAGGTCCTTGAGCATTTCGCGCAAATTATCGAAGGCTGAAAGTTGATATTGGAGATGGTCTTGGATATCGTTGAGATAAGTAAAGCTCGACTTATGAAAAAAGCTGGTCCCTTCCGATTTGATGCGATTGAGCAGCTCTCGCAGGGGCCAAATCAGGCTACGGATGCGGTTCAGTTGCTTTTTGAGGCGCATAATTTCCTGAATCACGCCTTTATTATCAATAGCTTGATCGAGCAGGCGGATTTCCAGTTCTACAATTTCTTGTCGGATATCTTCTAGGCAAAATCCGTAATGGTCCACCACCACATCAATCAGGCGGGTAAACAGATAATCTAGGCGGCGTTTTCTGAGGAAGCCCTTATTATTAAAAATGCGATCTCGGATATCTTCGAACACATCGCCGGGTCGTTCTTGAAAAGAGAGCAGAGCTTCTTTTTTCAGGACAAAAGAGAGGTGTTCCACCTCTAATTTTTTTGCTTCATTGAGGCTAAGCATCTTGAGGCTTAGAAAGAGATAATCCTCAAAGGCCTCAATTTTTGGCAGGTCCTCGGTGGCGCAAATATCCTCTTGTGTCAGGTGGTGCAAGTTAAAAAACTGGGCCAATTGGCCCAGGTCTTTATCTTGGGGAACGTTAATATTCAGCCACTTTTGGGCTTCGGTAAATTCGGGCAGACAGCCTTCTAATTCGGCAATTCGGAGTTCTTTTCGGTCGGCTTGGCCGGCATTATAGGCAATCAGGTCGAGCATATGCTTTACTTTAGGGTACGGGCCAATTTTTTGGCTTGCTTAGGCTTTCTAAATTGGCTGTAGATCGGATCTTCCTTTAGCTTCCAAGTTTCCTGATAGAGAAAATCGAGCATTTGGTCGGCCTTACCTTGGGCCTTGATGGTCTCGTAGGCAATGGGGTCGCCGATACTGATGCCAATATGTCGGCCCATTTTATTTCGGACCTCATGCAATAGTAGGCTAAGGCGAAGATTTTGGTTAATTTGGCTAGCGAGTTGAAACAGCCGGCTATTTTGGCCATGAAAAAAGAGCGGGACAACCGTAGCCTTAGATCGTTGGACCAATTTAAGCACAAAGCGCTTCCATTCCAAATCTTCGGCTTGGCCAAAGGGTTTTTTGGCGGTGGCTACGCCTCCGGAGGGAAAAATGGCAATGGCTTGGCCTTGGGCCAGTCGTTCGAGCGTTTCTTTTCGGGTATTGATAATGGTCTGCAGGGCCTCTTTGGTCTCTCGAAAATCAATGGGCAAAAAATAGGGCTCAAACATTTCTTCTCGGCAGAGCACTTCATTGACTAGAATGCCAAATTCGGGTCGAATTTTGGAGGCGATTAGGCCCAGCAACAGGCCGTCAATCACGCCAAAGGGGTGGTTGGCCACAATCACCAATGGCCCCTCTTGAGGGATTTTTTCCAATTGAGCCTGATCAAAATGCGGATACACCTCCAATTTGTCTAGGGCAATTTGCCAAATAGACTGAGGGGTCAGCTCCATTTGTTTCATTTCAGTATACAGCTTTTCAATTCGAGGGCGGCCCGTTAGGCGCTCGATACCTCGAATCAGCAGCTGTTTCATTTTGGGGTCGGTTTCATGGGCATAGCTCAATCTAGACTTGGCCATATCCCGATTAAAATCTGGAGATTCCATAACTTTATTTTTGGTCCATTCCTTCTAACCCAAACGGCTATAAAAATAATTCCCTTTATCGCAATCAACGCTTAAATTATGTACCGCAAACTATTCCTGCTCCTATTTTTGGGGCTAACATCTGGCGCTATTAGCGCACAATCCAAGAAAAAGGTCAAGCAGCTCAGCCAGCAGCTAGAGCAAACGAAAAAAAATTGGGTGGCTCCTTATTACAATCAGGCTGAAGAGCCGCCTTTGCCCATGGAAAGCTGGGTGCCAGAGTACGGCATTCGGGGCAAATATGCTTATAATGGCATCCAATTGAGCATTCCGTTTTTAGAGGCACTTTTGGGCGAAAAGCTCTTTTTATCGGGCCCGCATGAGGGCAATATAATGGATTGGGACAATGATGATTTTGGGCATTACAATCCTAAGTTTCTCAAAAAACTCAAGCAATATCTCAAGAAGTTGAGTAAGCAAAAAGATTTTGTGAGCAGTTATCAGCCTTTTTATGAGGCCAATTTGCAACAATTGGCCCGCAGTTATTACCGAGCCGAGCAACATTTGAAGCGGCAGCCCGAGCTCATTGAGGCGGGGCAAAAACTAGATGCCGAGGAGCGACAAGAATTTTTCAGAGCTTATTCTGAGCAAGAAGAGGCAGCTGGTTATATTTGGTATGAGGCCAATACTTGCGCCAATTTCTGGCTACGTCGACATACAGACGGCAGCGCCGATGAATTTTCTGATTTGTTGGACCTCTTACTCTCTACTTTTGATGCTTCTTTTTTGAAGAATAATTAGTTTTTTTGGGGCTGCCCCGCCTAAAGGCGGGTCGCTATGCTGCGGGGCTCGCTCTCTGCTCGGCCCTGCAGGCAGGCTTCGCCTGCCTTTGGTCTGGCCCTTCCGGCCACCCACTCCGCAGCGCTCAGCCATGGGCCAGCGCAGGGCTTTACTTTTTCAATATAGACTAGCAAGATGCACTATCTATGGATTTTTCTGGGGGGTGGTTTGGGCAGTATGGCCCGCTTTGCCCTTAGTCAATATTTACCGCCAGCTCAGGGCTGGCCTTGGGGAACCCTAGCGGCTAATTTGGCCGCTTGTTTTTTGTTGGGCCTCTTTGGGGCTTACTTTGAGCAAAAGGGCGGACCAATGGCCTATAAGTTACTTTTGGCTACGGGCTTTTGTGGAGGCTTTAGCACCTTTTCGACCTTTGGGCAGGAGTTATTTCAGCTATTGCGGGCCCAAGCCCATGCTATGGCCTTAGGCTATTTATTGGCTAGTGTAATTCTAGGTATTTTGGCCATGGCTTTGGGCTATTATAGCTTGGCTAAAGGGTTTTAAATTCCAGTAGCATTTCAGTATGTGGAATATCGTCTTCTAGGTATTCTTTGCCTGTAGATTGGAAGCCTAGGCGGGCATAAAAATGGACCAAATGGCTTTGGGCCGAAATCCGAATAGCTGTTTGGGGATATAATTTTTGACAGGCAGAAATGGCGGCTTGCATTAGGGCGGGCCCTTGGCCTTTTCCACGAATTTTAGCGCTGCTAATCACTCGGCCAATTGAGGCATCTTCAGGATAAGAGCTAGCTGCGGGCAAAATGCGGGCATAGGCTTGTAGTTCGCCTTGGGCATCTAGGCCAAGAAGATGATGACCCAACTGGTCCTTGCCATCTAAATCGAGGTAGGGACAATTTTGTTCTACCACAAAAACGGCTTGGCGCAATTGGGCCAGAGCATAAAACTCTTGCAGGCTTAGCTCCGAGAAGGCTTTCAATTTAAAACTTAGCATATTAGGGCGCTTGAATGTAGGCCAAACACTTGGTTTCAAAAAACTCTTCCTCAAAAAACTCCTTCATCGGAAAAATCTCCCCATAATAATCGGGGCCGAGGCTATCGAGTTCTTCTTGCATATTGGTTAGCCCTTTATAGGCCCAGATGCCATTAGGAAAAGAGTGATTCCCCTTAGCCTTAACCAATTTGCGGGTCCAAGCGGCCAGTTTGGGCGCTTTGGCCACGGCTCTAGTCACTACAAAATCGAAGCGTTGCTTCAATTTTTCGACACGGCCAGCTTCTGCTTTTACGTTTTTGAGGCCAAGGGCTTGGCTCACTTCAGTCACCACCTTAATCTTTTTGGCAATAGAATCCACCAACATAAAATTGGTTTCTGGATAGAGGATAGCCAAGGGAATACCTGGAAATCCACCACCGCAGCCAAGGTCCAACACCTGAGCGCCAGCTTTTAGGGGCATCACCTTATCGAGGGCCAGGCTATGCAAAACATGATGAATATAAAGATTGTCGATATCCTTTCTAGAAATGACATTGATTTGGGCGTTCCACTCTCTATACAAAGCGTCTAATTGGGCAAATTGCTCCAGTTGTTGAGCGCTAAGATTTGGGAAATAATGTTGTATGCGTTCCATGATTCTTAATAAAAATAAACTGCTTCAAAACGGGCTTGAGGGGCCATTTTTGCCTTTTGTAGGCTAAGTTTGTCTCCAGAAATACTGTAATTATCTACGCTGCCAAGGACCTTGAGAAACTCTTGCTCCTTGCCCAAGTTGGGGCAGGCCATTTTGGTACTCATCAGGCCTGTAAACTGAATGCGTTTTTGTTCTTCTTGCAATTTATAATTGCCCGAAACGCTGTTGCAGCCGCCATGCGCTTGGAGTTGGCCATTAGCTTTTAGGATAAAGTGCATTTCTCTGCAAGCGCCCTCGGTAGTCTTTATAGCTTGGCCATTCAGCTCCACCAATTTCCAATATTTATTTAGCGGGCTTTCTGCTGGGCGTTTGAGCAAATAGCGTTCGGCTAGTTCTCCTTCAATCGGCTTCCCTTTTAGGTCCAATTGGCGCAAAGCGCCTTCTTCTACTTTATATTGGTTAGGTTTTTCTTTGCCTTCTAGGGTAATTTGCTGGCCCTTTTTCCCCCACTTTAGTTTTCCGCTTTCGGTATAGACCGAGTCTGAGCGATCTTGATAGCGATAGCGGAGGGTATAGCTCCCATCTTCTTTTAATTCCAAGTCCGTCTGGATGCCTGGACAATCGGCAGAGGGCAAATTTCCTTGGTATCGGCCGGCCCAATCGAGGGCATTTTGGCTATTATCGGCTATATTTTTTTGGTTTTTGCAGGCGGTCAGGCTCAGGCAGAATAACAATAGCGGGAGGTAGTACTTCATCGGTCCATTTTTTTTGCTAAGATAGCTAAAGTTTTTCGAGTCGTTTTCCCAAATCGCTTCAAAATCAAGAATGTACTATTTCTGCTGCTGTTATTTTGGGGCTGCCCCGCCCTGCGGGCGGGTCGGGCTGTGTCGCAGCTCGCAGGTCTGCTCGGCCCTGCAGGCTTTTTCGCTTCGCTACAAAAGCCTTGGGTCTGCCGCCTGCGGCGGCCCTGCTGTCCATCCCTCAGCCGTCCTCGCTTCGCTCCTCTTTGGCGGCAAGCCGCCAGCCCCTGCGGGGCCTTGCGCTCTCTTTGGGGCAAAAAAAAAGCCCGTACATTGCTGTACAGGCTTTATAGATTAGGTTGGCGGTGACCTACTCTCCCACTTTCGTAGTACCATCGGCGCTGAGGGGCTTAACTGCTCTGTTCGGAATGGGAAAAGGTGTCTCCCCCTCGCTATGACCACCATTAAATCTTTGTCTATCCCTTTGGATAAACTCTATATCG